>NZ_LEKI01000057.1:0-31837 GCF_001029525.1 Nocardiopsis sp. RV163
GGCCAGGCGCACCTTGCGACGGCCGGTCATGTCGTGGCTGACCTCGCGGATGGCCCGGATCGGGTTCTCCAGCGTGTAGTCGCGCATGACCACCCCGGCCTCGATCATGCGCAGCACCAGGTCGGTGTAGGCCAGCGCGCGGCACGTCACACCCCCGCCCGCTTCCGCGGCCCCGCGGCCTCTGCGATCCGCTCCGGCCACGGGCTCCAGCGCCACCGCGCACAGCACGACCCCCGGCCAGGAGGGGAGGATCTGACGGACTTCACCACGGCGCCACCGGATCATGCAAGGCACGGTACCGTCGTTGCTGAACCGGTGCCCGGGCGACGCGCCAGCGCCAGCCGCCGCCGGTCCATCCACCACGGGCGAGAAGGGTGCGGACGATGTCGCGCAGGAAGACGGAACGACAGCTGAACCTGGTCATCTGTCTGTTGTCCACGCGCCGCCACCTGACCGCTCAGGAGATCAGGAAGACGGTGCACGGCTACGCCGAGGCCGAGACCGAGTCCGCCTTCAAGCGCATGTTCGAGCGCGACAAGCGCGAACTGCGCGACAGCGGCATCCCCATCCAGGTGGGCACCGGCGACGCCATCAGCGGCGAGGAGGGCTACCGCATCTCCCGCTCCGACTACGAGCTGCCCGAGATCGAACTCCTGCCCGACGAGGCCCTCGTCCTGGGCCTGGCCGCCCGTGCCTGGCGGCACGCCTCCCTCGGCGAGGCCGCCGCCAACGCCCTGTTCAAGCTGCGCTCGGCGGGGGTCCCCGTCGACAGCGAGGCCGCCCCCGGCCTCACGCCCGCCATGCGCACCGACGAGCCCTCCTTCGGCCCCGTCTGGCAGGCCGTGCGCGACCGGCGCCCCGTCTCCTTCGCCTACCGCAAGCCCGGCCAGACCGAGGCCGAGACCCGCGAGGTCGAACCCTGGGGCATCGTCAACCTGCGCGGACACTGGTACGTGGTCGGCCACGACCGCCTGCGCGACGCCCGCCGCGTCTTCCGCCTGGGCCGCGTCCGCGGCGAGGTGACCGTCCTGCGCGGCGGCCCCGACGTCGTCGTCCCCGAGGGCGTGGACCTGCGCTCGGTGGTCGCGGGCCACAGCGCCGAGTCCGAGCGCACCGCCGTCCTGCTGGCGCGCACCGACTCCGCGCACGCCCTGCGCCGCAGCGCCCTGCGCGTGGTGCCCGGTGAGCGCGACAGCTCCGGCATCGGCTGGGACACGCTCACCCTGCCCTACACCGACACCCCCGACCTGGTGCGGCGCGTGGCCTACTTCGGCTCCAACGCGGTCGTCGTCGAACCCGTCGGCGCCCGCGAGGCCATGGTCGCGCACCTGACGGCCACCGCCGAGACCGCCCCCGCCGCCGAGGCCGCCGACGGCCCCGGCTCCGCGGCGGAGGCCGGGGCCCCCGCCCGCGGTCCCCGCTCCGCCGACCAGTTGCGCCGCCTGCTGATGCTCGTCCCCTACGCCCTGGGCCGCGACGTGCGCGTGCCCGAGGTCGCCCGCCACTTCGGGCTCAGCGAGAAGCAGGTGGTCGCCGACCTCAGCCTGCTGTGGATGTGCGGCCTTCCCGGCTACACCCCCGGAGACCTCATCGACGTCGACCTCGACGCGGCCAGGGAGACCGGCGAGATCATCATCGCCAACGCCGACACCCTCGCCCAGCCGCTGCGCCTGACCGCCGACGAGGCGGCCAGCCTGGTCGTGGGCCTGTCCCTGCTGGAGGCGCTGCCCGAGACCGAGGGCCTGGAGACCGGCGCCCTGAAGCGCGTGGGTGAGAAGCTGCGCGCCGCCGCCGGGGCCGCCCTGGGCTCGCTGGCCGACTCGGTCCAGGTGCGCCTGGAGGGCGGCGAGCAGGTCGCCCGGACCCAGCGCCGCTGCGCCGACGCCCTGGAGGCGGGCCAGCGCCTGCACCTGCGCTACCTGTCGGGTTACCTGGACCAGGTCACCGAGCGCGACGTGGACCCCATGGGCCTGGTGGTCCAGGACGGCTACCCCTTCCTGGAGGGCTACTGCCACCTGCGCCGGGACGTGCGCCTGTTCCGCCTGGACCGGGTCCTGGAACTGACCGTGCTGCCCTTCTCCGCCGAGGTGCCCGAGGGGGTGGGCCGACGGGATCTTTCCGGGGGCGTCCTCCAGCGCTCGGAGCGCGACGCCCTGGTCGTCCTGGACCTGGAGCCCGCGGCCCGCTGGGTGACCGAGGACTACGTGTGCGAGTCGGTGACCGAACTGCCCGGGGGAGGCGTCCGCGCCACCCTGCGCACCCCCGCCCCGGCCTGGGTGGTGCGACTGGCGCTGCGGCTGGGACGGCAGGGACGCGTGGTGTCCCCCGTGGCTCTCGCCGAGGAGGCCCGAGCCGAGGCCCGCCGTGCGCTGGAGCATTACCGGGCACCCCAAACCTCCGCGAAATCGGTCGAGACCACTTCGTCGCCCGAGTGAGGCCCAGACGTTCACCCCGGGTCAGGGGACAGGTCGGTCCGGAAAGGATAAGGTTGCAGCGTGATCGTCCTCGCTGTCCTGTTCGGTGTGGTCACGGCCGGACTCGTCGCCATCGGCGCACTGGCGCTGCGCGCAGGCCGCGCGGCGGGGGTGCTGTCCCGAGCGGTGGCACGTGCGTCGGACGAGTACCGGGCCAACAGCGCTGACCTGCGTGAGCGCGTCGGCCGCGGTGAGGCGGGGCCGTGATGGCCCCGCGTTCGAATGCGCGTACCATCGAAGGCGCTTGGTCGCGCCCCACAGAGAGGTAGAACCATGGGACCGTTCAACGGACCTACCATCGCCATCCTCATCGTCCTGGCGATCCTGCTCTTCGGAGCCAAGAAGCTCCCGGATCTGGCCCGCTCCCTGGGGCGCAGCGCGCGCATCCTCAAGGCGGAGAGCAAGGGCCTGGTCGACGACGACAACAACGAGTCCGAGGACAACGCCGACACTCGCGCCCAGACCCACCAGCAGCAGGCCCCCCAGCAGAACGCGCCGGGCCAGCACCAGCAGGGCTACCAGCAGCAGCCGCAGCAGCCGCAGCAGCCCCAGCAGCAGGGCTACCCGCAACTGCCCCCCGGCCAGCGCATCGTCGACGAGTCCGGTGAGACCACGCACCGCACCTACGGCAGCTAGGTTCCCGGGGGCCGCGCGGCGACACCGCGCGCGCGGGCTCCGCCCCGCCCCGGAGTCCAGGGTCCCGACGCCGAGCGGTGAGGGGCCGGAGCAGACGACGAGAGAGTGACCGCACGATGAGGGCACGAAGCCGGGCCACCAACCCCGAGGCCCGGATGCCGCTCATGGACCACCTGCGCGAGCTGCGCAACCGGCTGGCGAAGGCGATGATCGCCCTCGCCCTTGGCACGGTGGTCGGCTTCCTGGTCTACGACTGGGTCTGGGCCTTCCTGGTCGAGCCCTACTGCTCCCTGCCCGTGTCCCAGGTGACCGGTCCCGACGACTGCTCCCTCATCGTCACCGGGCCCTTCGACGCCTTCTTCGTCGCCTTCAAGATCTGGATCTTCGTCGGCGCGCTCGTCTCCGCGCCGTTCTGGCTGTACCAGCTGTGGGCCTTCGTGGCCCCGGCCCTGCACGGCCGCGAGAAGCGCTACGCCTACATCTTCGCGCCCCTGGCCGCGGTCCTGTTCGCGGCGGGCGCGATCCTGGCGTACTTCATCACCTCGTACGCGCTGACGATGCTCTTCGGGTTCCTGCCCGAGGACGCCGACCCCTTCCTCACCATCAGCGAGTACCTCGACTACATGCTCATCATGATGGGCATGTTCGGCCTGGGCTTCGTGCTGCCGCTCCTGGTGGCGCTGCTCAACATCATCGGGATCCTGCCGCACGCGGCCATCGCCAAGTGGCGCCGCGTCATCATCTTCACGGTGTTCCTGATCGCGGCCGTCATCACCCCGGCTGAGCCGATCTCCATGCTCGCGCTGGCCGTTCCGCTCATCGTCCTCTTCGAGGCGGCCGAACTGTTCGCCTTCCTCAACGACCGGCGCAAGAAGCGCGCCGACCCCTACGCCGACCTGGACGACGACCAGATCTCCGAACTCGACGAGACGCCGTCCGAGTTGGACGAGACCCCCTCGCCGCTGGACGGCCCCGACGTCGGCGAGGAGAGCGGAAGGCGCTCCTGAGCCCCTCCGGCACACGCTAGGGTCGGGCGGTGGGACGGGCCGCGGCGCCGTCCCGTCGGCCCGGGGAGCCCGGCCGACGCCGGTTGCTGGGAAGAGGAAGTGCGATGAGCGAGCGGACCGAGACCGAGCGGGAGCTACCGCCCGAGGCCATGGGCAACGAGAAGTGGCACGACACCACCGACGCGGTCTGGATGCGGTCCTCCCTTTCCAAGGAGGAGTCCGAGGCCGTGGTCGAGGTAGCCACCTTCGACGACGGCTTCCGCGCGGTGCGCGACGGCAAGTCCCCCGAGAAGGGCACCCTGTTCTTCACCCCCGCCGAGTGGGAGGCCTTCGTCCTGGGCGCCCGTGACGGCGAGTTCGACATCCCCGAGGAGTACCTCACCGAGGAGGAGCGCCGCATCCAGCGCGGCGAGGTCGACACCGAGGTGGCCTGGGTCCCCTCGCCGCTGAACACCCCCAAGGCGATGGAGGAGTACCGCCGCCGCCAGCGCGAGGAGGCCGGGCGGGGCAACGCGGGGGCCTCGGAGTAGGTACGGCCCTCCAGTGCGCCGGGCCCCGCCAGCACGGCTGAGCCCGGCGCGGGGAGCGGGGCGGGGACCCGGCCCGGAGCCGCACCCGGCCTCGAAGCGGTTGCCCGCCCGGCGGCACGCGTCCCGGAGGCCCGCCCCTACTCCTCCTCTTCCACCTCCTCGGGCTCCTCCTCGCCCTCGAAGGCGTCGCCGATCTCGTCCACGACCTCGGCCGCCACGTAGCCCGCGGCGAGGCCGCCCGCGACACCGAGCGCGACCCCGCCGACGGCGCCGAGCATGCCGCCGCCCTCCTGCTCCCCGTACTCCCCCTCGTGCCGCGAGAACCCGCGGCGCCGGTACAGTGCCTGGCCGATCCACTCGTCCACCGCCCGCGCCCAGTCGGTGCGGTCGGCGTCGGAGTGCTCGGCCCGGAACCAGTCGGGGGCGCCGCCCTCCGAGAAGCCCTCGGCGCGGCGGTCGAAGGCGAAGCCCACCCCTACGCCCGCCGGGTCG
The DNA here is from genome assembly GCF_001029525.1 of Nocardiopsis sp. RV163. NCBI lineage: Bacteria > Bacillati > Actinomycetota > Actinomycetes > Streptosporangiales > Nocardiopsidaceae > Nocardiopsis > Nocardiopsis sp. RV163. The sequence goes on from NZ_LEKI01000057.1 coordinate 5,140, forward strand.
GCGGCGAAGAGGACCTCCACCTCGCCCACCTCGTGCGCGTGGTGCTCGGCGGGGTGGAACACCAGCGTCTGCAGGAACCCGGCCTCCTCGTGGGGCCCGGGCGCCGGCCACCCCTCCACCCGCACCCCGGCGAACCCGGCCCCCAGCCGCAGCATCGCCTCCAGCACGCGGTCCTGGACCGGCAGCGGGTGCACGTGGACGCGGTCGAGGTCGCCCTTGTCCGCGTCCCCGTCGACGATAACCTCGGTGCGCAGACCCGCCAGGACGCCGGGCAGCGGCGAGCCCCCGGCCTCGGTGACGGGCGCGTTCCAGGGGACGGGATGGCTGAAGGGGATCGACAGGTGCTCCCCGGCGTCCAGGCTCACGCCCGCCGCCACGGGGACGCGGGTGCACTCCGCGCCGCCGGTGGCCTCCCCCTCCTCGTCCTCGGTACGGGCGACCAGCACGAGCACGATTTCAGCGATCTCGGTGCGGCTCCCGCCGCCCGTGAGTTCGACGCTGCCCTCCAACAGGTCCCCGGGACGGGTGTGGGGGTGCGACAGGACGGTGTCGACGGCGGGTCCGTCGTCACCGAAGGCGGCGAGCAGGCGTTTGAAGACCATGGTTTCCTTCCGAAAGACGTCGTGTGCGCCCCGGCGCGCGGACGGCTGGTGCGCTGGTGTCGCCCGCCCAACGCGGACGCGGTGCGCACCGGTTCCGCGGGGGCCGGGCCCGAGTTCCGGGAAAGGGCTTTGGGGGCGTCCGCAAACTCGCCCGTGCGCAGTGTGGCCGGGGGTGTACGAACGGTGCCCGGCGGCGGCGCCGGCGGGACCGGTCGGCCCCGCAGGCCCAGGGCGGGTCACGCGGTGACCCGGTCTGTGGCCGGGCCGTGGCGGGGGTGGGCGCAAGCGGCCCGGCCGATGTTGTTTGGTCCGGGCCGCAACACGGCTGCTCCGGGGCGGGGCGGCGGCTCCGGCGCAGCGCCGCTTCGCTGTCGTATTCGCTGTCGTACTCCTGTCCGTAACCGTTCAGGAGGCCCGCACACGGCGGGGCTGGCCCCACCTCGTCCCGGTCCCGCGACCGGCCCGACCCGCGTGGTCGTTCGCTCCGGCGGTGGCGCCAGCCGCCGCGTGGTAGCTGGACTGGGCGACCTGCAGCACGCGGCGTATCGGCTCGCCCCCGAACTGGTGCCGGCGGAGGTCGATGTCGGCCGCTACCCGGTGTGTGGGCGATCGATTCCCCGCCTACGGCAGCCCCGGCACCCGGCGACCGGGTGGCTGACACCCGTAGAGTCCGGGAAGAGACAGCCGAGCACCGTGGACTGGGAATCCGAGAACACGGCTCCACGAGATCCGGGACATGACGGAGCCCCCGTCACACCCGGAGCAAGACGGGGTCGGTGACGGCCTCTGCGCCCGGCGGGCCGAGTTCGGCGAGCACGGCGGGGAACCGGGGCGATGGGCGCCGGGCACGGGAGACCTCCGGGATCATTCGGCTTCGACACCACGATGATCGCGGGCCCCCGCGCCTGTCGCCGTGTACGGGCGAACCGGTCTGAACGGGACGGTCCACACGGCCTTGTAACCCGCACGAGCCCTGAGCCCGACCCCCGTCTGTGGCAACCGCGGCCGCCTGCAGGAAATCCGGTCACCCGCTCCCAGCCGCCACCGCCCGGTCGCCGTCAGGGAACGCGGCCACCGGGCGGACCCGTGCGGTCGGCCGCCCCTACTTGGACTCCAACCGCCCCAGGGGGTGGGAGTCGGCGAGGGCTCTCTGCGCCGTTTCCCAGTCGGCGTGGTCGGTGCCGGTGACGTGGCGCAGGTAGGCGAGGCTGACCCACTGCACCAGTGCGACGCGGTCGGGGTTCTCGTCGGTGGTCTCCGCCGCCTCGTAGCCGGAGATGCCGCCGAGGGAGTGCTGGCCGCCGTGGACCGTCAGCAGACTCTTGTCACCGCCGGCGAGGGTGTAGGGGTCGGTCGTCCAGGAGGGCCCGCGGGTGGAGAGCGGCACTTCGTCATCGTCCCCGGCGATGACCAGGCCGGGGGCGGTGACGCGGGAGAAGTCCTGGTCGCGCAGCCAGGGTGCGTTCTCCAGGGCGAAGGGGGTCAGTTCCTCGCCGCCCCGGCCGGCCGTGGCCAGTTGGATACTGGCCGTCACCCGGAGGTCGGACATGTCCTCCGTGACGCCGGTCTCCGGGTCCTTGACGCGCAGGCCGACGAGGATGCCCGCTGTCTGGCCGCCGAAGGAGTGCCCGGCCGCGACGACGCGGCCGTGGTCCACCCGTCCGGTGAGGCCCGGAACGGATGCCTCCAGGGTGTCCAGCTCGTCGAGGATCCGCTTCATGTCTTGCACGCGGTATCGCCACACCCGCGACTTGCGGGGATCGTCCGCGGTGAGACCGTAGCGCCTGGAGTCGAGGTGGGTGGCCTGGATGACCACGAAGCCGCGGGAGGCCCAGTGGTCGACCAGCGGCGCGTAACCGTCCAGATTCGAGCCGAATCCGTGCGCGAACAGCACGATCGGCAGGTCGGTACCGGTGACCGGGGCGGAGACGCGTACGCGCAGGTCGTCCCCGCGCTGCGGCGCGGGCAGCGTGATCGGTCCGACCGCGACGGTCGGGACGGGTGCGGGGCCGGTCAGACCGGTCGGCTGGTGGTTGCTCATGACTGCCTCTTCCAGGTGTGGTGCTTACGAAGTGCCGGGAAACCCGGATGTCGGGAGTGCGCGCGTGCGTTCGTTCGAACTGCGGTGTGCCGGGACGTTCGGGGTCGGACCTCCGCGGGCGGGCACGGTCGTTACGCTAAAACCTGACGTTGACGTCAAAGGCAAGTACTTGTGGTGCAGATCACGGGAGTTGGAGTCGGGAATGCGTATCGGGGAGCTCGCCCGCCGCACGGGCGTCACCACCAGGGCCCTGCGCTACTACGAGGAGCAGGACCTGCTCACCGCCGAGCGCAGTGAGAGCGGACAGCGCCACTATTCGCGGGCCGCGGTCGACCGCGTCCGCCTGATCCGGGACCTGTACGCCGCAGGGCTGTCCAGCAGGACCATCGCCGAGCTCATGCCCAGCGTCATCGACGGCAGGGCCACGCCGGAACTCCTCGATCGCCTGGCCGTGGAACGCGATCGGATGGACCGGCGCATCACGGACCTCGCGCGCACACGGGATCGGCTCGACACGGTCATGGAAGGGGCCTCGGCCAACATGCGCACGGGCAGGCCCTGCAGAGCGGCCACGGTCACCTGAGGCGGGACCGATCACTCGGCGCCCCCTCCGGGCGGGCCGGCGCGGCGCATGATCCCGATGAAGGCCCGGACGGGCTCGGCGCAGCGGGGCGTAGGGACTCCGTTAGCGTTCGCGCCCCGCCCGCATGGAAACCGTTAGGACGCACTTCGTCCGCTTTCGCGGGGTCTTGCATGGGTTCAGGGTCCTTCGGGGCCCGCGTCCTCCGCCCCGGAGGACGCACCCGTCCGCGCCTTCCCTGGAGTCCCTCCGTGCTCGACGCCGTCTACCTTCTCGGCGCCCTCGCCGTGTTCGCGCTCGTGGGCGTGATCGGCCGGGGGGTCGAGAAGCTGTGATCGTCCTCGACCTCCTGGCCGCCGCGCTCGCGGTGGCCGCGATCGCCTACCTCCTGTGCGCCCTCGTCAGACCGGAGCGGTTCTGATGACGGTGCTCCTCGCGGCCCTGCCCGTCGCCGCCCTCGCCCTGACCCTGGCACTGCTGTACCGCCCCGTGGGCGACTACACGGCCCGGGTCTTCACCTCGCCCGGGGACCTGTGGTTCGAGCGCGGGTTCTACCGCCTGGTCGGCGTGGACCCCCGCTCCGAGCAGTCCTGGCCCGCCTACCTGCGCGCCCTGCTCGCCTTCTCGGCCGTGGGCCTGGTCCTGCTCTACCTGCTCCAGCGCCTCCAGCACGTCCTGCCGCACGCGCTGGGCCTGCCGCCGGTCCCCGAGGGGCTGGCCTTCAACACGGCCGCCTCGTTCGTGACCAACACCAACTGGCAGTCCTACTCGCCGGAGCTGACCCTGGGTTACACCGTCCAGTTCGCCGGGCTCGCCGTCCAGAACTTCGTGTCGGCGGGCACGGGGATCGCCGTCGCGGTCGCCCTCGTCCGCGGCTTCACCCGCCGCCGTTCGGACACGATCGGCAACTTCTGGGTCGACCTGACCCGCGGCACGCTGCGCCTCCTGCTCCCCGTGTCCCTGCTGGCCGCCCTGGTGCTCGTCGCGGGCGGCGTGGTGCAGAACCTCAACGGCTTCACCGAGGCCGCCACCCTCACCGGCGCCACCCGGACCGTCCCGGGCGGTCCGGTCGCCTCGCAGGAGGCCGTCAAGATCCTGGGCACCAACGGAGGCGGATTCTTCAACGCCAACTCCGCGCACCCCTTCGAGAACCCGGCGCCCTGGACCAGCCTGTTCCAGACCGTTCTCATGCTCATCATCCCGTTCTCCCTGCCGCGCGCCTTCGGGAGGATGGCGGGCAGCCACCGGCAGGGCTACGCGGTCCTCGCCGCCATGGCCGTCCTGTTCACCGCCTCCCTGACCGCGCTCACCCTCCTGGAGGCCCACGGCGCGGGCACCGCGCCAGAGGCGGCCGGGGCCGCCTGGGAGGGCAAGGAGCAGCGGTTCGGCGTGTACGCCTCCGCCCTGTTCGGGTCGGCGAGCACGCTGACCTCGACCGGTGCCGTGAACTCGATGTTCGACTCCTACACCGCGCTGGGCGGCATGATGCCCATGGTCAACATGATGCTCGGCGAGGTCGCGCCGGGCGGCGTGGGCTCGGGCCTGTACGGGATGCTCGTGCTGGCCGTCCTGGCGGTGTTCGTCGGCGGCCTGCTGGTCGGGCGCACCCCCGAGTACCTGGGCAAGAAGCTCGGGCCGCGGGAGGTCAAGCTCGCCAGCCTGTACATCCTGGTCACCCCGACCCTGGTGCTGGCCGGTACGGCGCTGAGCCTCGCCCTCCCCGCCGTGCGCGCCGACGTCGTGGCCACCTCCCTCCTCAACCCCGGGCCGCACGGGCTCTCGGAGGTGCTGTACGCGTTCACGTCGGCCTCCAACAACAACGGCTCCGCCTTCGCGGGGCTGACCGCCGACACACCCTGGTTCAACACCGCCCTGGGCGTGGCCATGCTGCTGGGCCGGTTCGTGCCCGTCGTGTTCGTCCTGGCCCTGGCGGGCTCCCTCGCCGCCCAGGACAGGGTGCCCGCCACACCGGGAACCCTGCCCACCCACCGGCCGCAGTTCGTCGGCCTGCTCGTGGGCGTCACCCTCCTGGTGACCGCCCTGACCTACTTCCCCGTTCTCGCGCTGGGACCCCTGGCGGAAGGACTGTGAACACCGTGTCCCTGACATCGCACACCTCCGGCACCGACCGGACGACCGCCGCAGTCCCCGGTTCCGGCGACGGTTCCGGCGCAGGCCCGGGCACACCCCGGCGGACCTTCGGCCCCCGCCAGCTCGCCGCGGCCCTGCCCGGCGCGCTGCGCAAACTCGACCCCAGGTCGATGCGGCACAACCCCGTCATGTTCGTCGTCGAGGCGGGCGCGGCGCTCACCACCGTCCTGGCGGCCGCCGAGCCCTTCCTCGGCGGTCCCGAGCCCTCCGGCGGCTCCCCTGTCCCGGCCGGGTTCACCGGGGCCATCGCCGTCTGGCTGTGGCTGACCGTCGTGTTCGCGAACGTGGCCGAGTCGGTGGCCGAGGGGCGCGGCAGGGCCCAGGCCGACAGCCTGCGCCGCACGCGCACCAGCACCACGGCCAGCCGGGTCCGCGACTACGACCCCGCGGCCGACCCCTCCGCCGGGCACGCCGTGACGCACCCGGTCGCCTCCTCCGAGCTGGCCCCCGGCGACGTCGTGGTGGTCTCGGCCGGCGAGCTCGTCCCCGGCGACGGTGACGTCGTCTGGGGCATCGCCTCGGTGGACGAGTCGGCGATCACCGGCGAGTCGGCCCCCGTGGTCCGCGAGTCCGGCGGCGACCGCAGCGCCGTGACCGGCGGCACCCGGGTGCTGTCGGACCGGATCGTGGTGCGCGTCACCTCCCGGCCGGGGGAGACCTTCGTGGACCGGATGATCTCCCTGGTCGAAGGCGCCTCGCGCCAGCGCACCCCCAACGAGATCGCGCTCAACATCCTGCTGGCGAGCCTGTCGGTCGTCTTCGTGGTCGTCGCGCTCACCCTGAGCCCGATCGCCGCCCACGCGGGCGCGCCGGTGAGCGTGCCCGTCCTGGTAGCCCTCCTGGTGTGCCTCATCCCCACCACCATCGGCGCCCTGCTCTCGGCCGTGGGCATCGCCGGGATGGACCGGCTCGTGCGCCGCAACGTCCTGGCCGTGTCCGGCCGGGCCGTGGAGGCCGCCGGGGACGTGAGCACCCTTCTGCTCGACAAGACCGGCACCATCACCCACGGCAACCGCAGGGCGAGCGCGTTCCTGCCCCTGGAGGGCGTGCCCGAGGCGGACCTGGTCCGCGCCGCCGCCCTGTCCTCCCTGGCCGACCCCACGCCCGAGGGCACCTCCGTCGTGGAGCTGGCCGCCGAGCGGGGGGCCGACGTCGGCCCGCGGGCCCCGGGCGAGGTCGTGCCCTTCACCGCCCAGACGCGGATGAGCGGCCTGGACCTGCCCGACGGCACCCGTGTCCGCAAGGGGGCCGCCTCGGCGGTCACCGCGTGGGTCGGGGAGGGTGGACCGGTCGGTGCCGTGGTGCGCACCGACCTGGATGCGCTGGTCGCCGACGTCTCCCAGGGCGGGGGCACCCCGCTGGCCGTCGCCGTGCGCGAACCCGGGGGAGGGGCCCGCGTCCTCGGCGTGGTCCACCTCAAGGACGTGGTGAAGGAGGGCATCGCCGAACGGTTCGCCGAACTCAGGGCGATGGGCATCCGCACGGTCATGGTCACCGGCGACAACCCGCTGACGGCCCGGGCGATCGCCGCCGAGGCCGGGGTGGACGACTTCCTCGCCGAGGCCACCCCCGAGGACAAGCTGGCCCTCATCCGCCGCGAACAGGAGGGCGGCGCCCTCGTCGCGATGACCGGCGACGGGACCAACGACGCCCCGGCCCTGGCCCAGGCGGACGTGGGCGTGGCGATGAACACCGGCACATCCGCCGCCAAGGAGGCCGGGAACATGGTCGACCTGGACTCGGACCCGACCAAGCTCATCGACGTCGTGCGGATCGGCAAGCAGCTGCTCATGACCCGCGGAGCCCTGACGACCTTCTCCATCGCCAACGACGTCGCCAAGTACTTCGCGGTGATCCCCGCGCTGTTCGCGGGAGCCTTCCCCGGCCTGGCGGCGCTCAACGTGATGGGGCTCGGCTCCCCGGCCTCGGCCGTCATGTCCGCGGTCGTGTTCAACGCGCTCGTCATCGTCGTCCTGATCCCGCTCGCGCTGCGCGGCGTGCGCCACCGGCCCCTGAGCGCGTCCCGCGTCCTGAGCCGCAACCTGCTCCTCTACGGCCTGGGCGGCGTGGTCGCCCCCTTCGTCGGCATCGCACTGATCGACCGCGTCGTCAGCCTCCTCCCCGGATTCTGACGCGCTCCCACGGGAGGCAACACCCACCATGAGCTCCACACGCGCCATCCTGCGCCAGTCCGGCGCCGCCCTCCGAGCGGTGCTGGTCCTGACCCTCGTGCTCGGCCTGGCCTACCCGCTGGCCGTCACGCTCCTGGCCCAGACCCTCATGCCCGCCCGCGCCGACGGCTCGCTGCTGCGCGCGCCGGACGGGACGGTCGTCGGGTCCTCGCTGATCGGCCAGTCCTTCACCGGCGCCGACGGCGACCCCCTGCCCGAGTGGTTCCAGTCCCGGCCCTCTGCCGCCGGGGACGGCCACGACGCCGGGGCCTCCGGCGGCAGCAACCTGGGGCCGGAGAACCCCGAGCTCGTCGCGGCGGTCCAAGAGCGCCGGGAGGCGGTCGCGGCCTTCGAGGGCGTGGACCCGGGCCGTGTTCCGGCCGATGCGCTGACCGCGTCCGCCTCGGGCCTGGACCCCCACATCAGCCCCGAGTACGCCATGCTCCAGGTGCCGCGGGTGGCCCGGGAGCGCGGCCTGCCCGAGGGGGATCTGCGGGCCCTGGTCGGGCGTAGTATCGAAGGCCGGGACCTGGGCTTCCTCGGCGAGGAGAGGGTCAACGTCCTGGAGTTGAACATCGCGCTCGACCGGTGGGGAAGCTGATGAGGCGGGGGCGGCTGCGGGTCTTCCTCGGGGCGGCCCCGGGCGTGGGCAAGACCCACACCATGCTGGAGGAGGGCAGGCGTCTGCGCGACGAGGGCCGCGACGTGGTGGTCGCCGTCGTGGAGACCCACGGCCGAGAGGCGGTCGCCGCCCTGCTCGACGGGATGGAGGCCGTCCCCCGCAAGGCGGTCTCGCACCGGGGCGTGGCCCTGACGGAGATGGACCTGGACGCCGTCCTGGCCAGGTGCCCGCAGGTCGCACTGGTCGACGAGTTCGCCCACACCAACGCCCCCGGTGCGCGCCACGGCAAGCGCTGGGAGGACGTGGCGCGGCTGTGCGCCGCGGGCGTGGACGTCATCACCACGGTCAACATCCAGCACATCGAGTCCCTCAACGACGTGGTCCAGCGCATCACCGGGGCGCCCCAGCGCGAGACGGTCCCGGACCGGGTGCTGCGCGCGGCCGACCAGATCGAACTGGTCGACCTCGCGCCCCAGGCCCTGCGCGACCGGCTCGCGGCGGGCCGGGTCTACCCGGCCGAGCGCATCGACGCCGCCCTGTCGAACTACTTCCGCCTGGGCAACCTCACCGCGCTGCGCGAACTGGCCCTGCTGTGGCTGGCCGACGAGGTCGACAGCGCTCTGATGGACTACCGGGCCGAGCACCGCATCGACAGCACCTGGGAGGCGCGCGAGCGCGTCGTGGTCGCCCTCACCGGCGGCCCCGAGGGGGAGACGCTGCTGCGCCGTGGCGCGCGCATCGCCGCCCGCTCGGGCAGCGGAGAACTCCTGGCCCTGCACGTCAGCGGCCGGGAGGGCCTGCGCGACGCCCGCCCCGAGGCGCTCGCCGCCCAACGCGTCCTGACCGAGCGGCTGGGGGGCACCTTCCACCAGGTGGTCGGCGACGACATCCCCCGCTCGCTGGTGGAGTTCGCCCGCGCGGTCAACGCCACGCAGCTGGTCATCGGCACCAGCCGCCGCGGCCGCCTCCTCACCGCGCTCACCGGCCCCGGGGTCGGCGCGACCGTCATCCGCGAGTCGGGCCCCATCGACGTGCACATCGTCAACCACGCCGCGGCCGCCGGGGGACTGGCCCTGCCGCGCCTGGGCGGGGCGCTCAGCCCGCGGCGCCGCCTGGCCGGGTTCGTGCTCTCGCTCGTGGCGGGACCGCTCCTCACCTGGCTGCTGGTCTCCTACCGCAGCACGGAGTCACTGGTCGCGGACGTGCTGACCTATCAGCTCCTGGTGGTGGTCGTGGCCCTGGTCGGCGGCATCTGGCCCGCGCTCTACGCCGCCGTGATGTCCGCCGTCACGCTGGACCTGCTGTTCATCGAGCCGCTGCTCCAGATCAGGATCGACCACCCCCTCCACCTGGGCGCACTGGTCCTGTACGCCCTCAACGCGGTCCTGGTCAGCTACGTCGTCGACCAGGCCGCGCGCCGCACCCGCTCCGCCCAGCGGGCCGGGGCCGAGTTCGAGCTGCTCGCCACCGTCGCGGGCAGCGTCCTGCGCGGCCGGGGCGCCCTCAGGGCCCTGGTCGGCCGCACCCGCGAGGCCTTCGCACTGGACGCGGTGCGGCTGCGCTCGGACGGGGCGGTCCTCAGCTCCGCGGGCGAGCCCCGGTCCGGCGCCGAACCCACGGTCGTGGCCGTGGGCGAGCGCGCCAGCCTCGAACTCCACGGCGCCGACCTCGGCGCCTCCGAGCGGCGGCTCCTGGAGGTGATCGCCGCCCAGATCGACGCGGCCCTCGAACACCAGGACCTGCGCGCCACCGCCAGCGAGGTGGGCCCGCTCGCTGAGAACGACCAGGTCAGGAGTGCCCTGCTCTCCGCGGTCAGCCATGACCTGCGCCGTCCGCTGGCCGCCGTGACCACCGCGGTCAGCAGCCTGCGCCTGTCCGGTGTGGACTGGTCGCCCGCCGACCGCGACGAACTGCTCGCCACGGCCGAGGAGAGCCTGGCCACGCTCACCGCCCTGGTCACCGACCTGCTCGACGTCAGCAGGCTCCAGGCGGGCGTGCTGGCGGTCTCCGCCCACGACACCGACGCGGACGAGGTGATCCTGCCCGCCCTGGACGAGCTGGGCCTGGGCCCGGCCGACGTGGACCTGGAACTGGACCCCGACCTGCCCGCCGTGCGCGCCGACGCCGGACTGCTCCAGCGGGCCATCGTCAACCTCCTGGCCAACGCCGTGCGCTTCTCCCCGCCGGGGCGCGGGGCCCGCGTGGCCACCAGCGCCTTCGGACCCGCCGCCCAGATCCGGGTGATCGACCACGGCCCGGGCGTCTCCCCGGACCGCCTCGACGAGCTCTTCGTCCCCTTCCAGCGGCTGGGCGACACCGACAACACCACGGGCCTGGGCCTGGGGCTGGCGCTGTCCCGGGGGTTCGTGGAGGGGATGGGCGGACGGCTCACCGCAGAGGACACCCCCGGCGGCGGGCTGACCATGGTCATCTCCCTGCCCCTGGCCCAGAGCCCCGACCCGGGGGAGGGCGCGTGAAGATCCTCGTCGCCGACGACGACCCGCAGATCCTGCGCGCCCTCAGGGTGACCCTGCGCGCCCGCGGCTACGACATCGTGGTCGCCACCAACGGCGCCGACGCCCTCAACACCGCTGTCGACCAGCGCCCGGACCTGTACGTGATCGACCTGGGCATGCCGCACCTGGACGGGGTGGAGGTCATCGAGGGCCTGCGCGGCTGGACCAGCGCCCCGATCCTCGTCGTCTCCGGGCGCACCGGCTCAGTGGACAAGGTCCAGGCGCTCGACGCGGGCGCCGACGACTACGTCACCAAGCCCTTCGCCATCGACGAGTTCCTGGCTCGGGTGCGGGCCCTGACCCGCCGGGGCGCGGGCGGCGACGCCGAACCGCTCGTCGGGCTGGGGGAGCTGACCGTGGACCTGTCGGCCCGGACCGTGACCCGCGAGGGCGGGTCGGGGAGGGAGGGCGTGCGGCTGACCCCCACCGAGTGGCGCATCCTGGAGATCCTCATGCGCCACGCCGGCAAGCTCGTCACACGCCAGCGGCTGCTGGCCGACGTGTGGGGTTCCGAGCACGTCACCGACACCGGTTACCTGCGCCTGTACGTCTCCCAGTTGCGGAAGAAGCTCGAACCCGACCCCAAGGCGCCGCGGTTCCTCATCACCGAGCCCGGCATGGGTTACCGTTTCCAGCCCCCCGGATGACAAGCGCCGCACGCGTGGTTCATCGTTGAGTCGAGCGGCCGTGGACCCGGGGGACCGGGCACCCGAGCCGAGGAGGCCGTGCCACCGGGCACGCCGCGGAAGAAGGAAGTGAGAACGATGGGCTTCGGGGCACGTGAGATCCTGATCCTCCTGGTCATCGCGCTACTGCTGTTCGGAGCCAAGAAGCTTCCTGACCTGGCGCGTTCCCTGGGCCGCAGCGCCCGCATCCTCAAGGCCGAGACCAAGGGCATGCACGACGACGCCGACGGCGCGCGGCCCGCCGCGCGGCCCCGGCAGCCGACCGCGCAGCCGCCGCTGGAGGGCAGGATCATGACCCCCGAGGAGTACCGCACCGCGCATCCCCGCACCGCCGGGAGCTGAGGCCGCCTGGCGGGCCGGGTCCTACCCTCGGCGGTTGCACGGGCGCGCGATCCGGCACGACCGAAATCCGGGGCCCCCGGCCGGTACAGCGGGGCCCGCACGGGGCCGCCAGAAACCTGGTGGCCGACTGGTGCGGCGGCGGGGCCGGTGTGGGTAGTGTGACCCAGCGGGTACCCCGGCCGGGCTTGCGGTCCGGGCCGGGAAGCCCGCAGCCACACCGCCGCGCGCCGTTCCCGCCCCCGTGGCCGACGGGAGACGAGCGCACCGGGCACGGGGCGCCCCGGCGCGCCCCGCGCCCCCGTTCCCGCTAGGACTCCCATGCCCCCACACATCGCCCTCCTGGTCAATCCCGACTCCGGGCGGCGCCGCGCGGCCGTCGTCGCGGTCCGCCTCAAGGAGGCGCTGCGCGACGCGGGGGCCCGCGTGCACGTGTACACCGGCCGCTCGGCCGCCGACAGCCGCCGGATGGCCCGCCTGGCCGCCTCCGACCGGCCCGACGCGCTCGTGGCCGTGGGCGGTGACGGCCTCGTCCACCAGGCCCTCCAAGCGGTGGTGGGCACCGGGGTCCCCCTGGCCGTGGTCCCCACCGGGACCGGCAACGACATCGCCCGCGCCTTCGGCCGCCCCAGAGGGTCGGCCGGGAACGCGGCCGAGGCGATCCTGAGAGGGCGCACCCGCTCCGCCGACGCCGTGCGCCTTACCCTGGCCGACGGCACCCAGCGCTATTTCCTCAGCGTCCTGGCCTGCGGCTTCGACGCCCGTGTCAACGAGCGGGTCAACGGTTTCCGCCACCGGATCGGCCGCGTCGGGTACGTGGCCGGAATCCTGGCCGAGCTGCGCTCCTTCCACCCCATCGACTACGACATCGAGGTTGACGGGCGCCGCATCGCCGAGCCGGGGATGCTCGTCGCGGTCGGCAACACCAGCGCCTACGGCGGCGGCATGCACGTGTGCCCCGACGCCGTCCCCGACGACGGCCTCCTCGACGTGGTCTTCGTCCGCCAGGCGCCGATCGGCCGCTTCCTGAGCGTGTTCCCCCGCGTCTACAACGGCAGCCACACCGGCCTCGACGAGGTGGTGGTCGAACGCGGTCGCACCGTCACCATCCGCGGCGCGACCGGCGCCGCCTACGCCGACGGCGAACGCATCGGGGAAGCGCCGCTGGTCTGCGAAGTGGCGCCCAAAGCGGTCGAGATGTTGGAGCTGACCTCATAGGCTGGACGCCATATGAGTAGTCACGCTGAGCGGTACGCAGCCTTCCGTCGGCGCCAGGGGTCCTCCAGCGCCGCCATCGAGGCCTTCCAGGGCCTCTACGGGTTCGAGTTCGACCCCTTCCAGATCCGGTCCTGCAAGGCGCTGGAGAACGGCCACGGGGTGCTGGTGGCCGCGCCGACCGGCTCCGGCAAGACCGTGGTGGGCGAGTTCGCCGTACACCTGGCCCTGGGCGAGGGCACCAAGTGCTTCTACACCACGCCCATCAAGGCGCTGTCCAACCAGAAGTACAACGACCTCGTCAAGCGCTACGGCGCCGACCAGGTCGGCCTGCTGACAGGTGACAACAGCGTCAACGGCGAGGCGCCCGTGGTGGTCATGACCACCGAGGTGCTGCGCAACATGCTCTACGAGGGCTCGTCCACCCTCGGCGGACTGGCCTACGTGGTGATGGACGAGGTGCACTACCTCGCCGACCGCTTCCGCGGCGCGGTCTGGGAGGAGGTGATCATCCACCTGCCCGAGTCGGTGCGTATGGTCGCCCTCTCGGCCACCGTCAGCAACGCCGAGGAGTTCGGCGAGTGGCTCCAGCAGGTGCGCGGCGACACCACCGTCATCGTGGACGAGAGGCGGCCCGTGCCGCTGTGGCAGCACGTGATGGTCGGCAACCGGGTCCACGACCTGTTCGTGGACATGGAGGAGGACGCCGGCCCCGGGGCCGGGGAAGGGGAGGGGCGGGAGGGCTCCACCGGGCGCGCCAAGAAGCGCAGGCGCGAGCGCCGCCGCCAGGGCTGGCAGCCCCGCGAGATCGAGGTCGGCGGGCAGAAGCTGCGGATCAACCCCCGGCTGATCCGGTTCGCCGAGGAGGACTCGCGCGTAACCCAGCTGGCCAACCGCCGCCGCCACCCGCAGTCGCGGGCCCGCGGCAACGTGCGCCCGCGCTCGCGGTTCGCGCCGCCCTCGCGGCCCACCATCATCGAGGAGCTGGACGACGACGGCCTGCTGCCCGCGATCACCTTCATCTTCAGCCGGGCGGGGTGCGACGACGCCGTCCGCCAGTGCCTGGCGTCCGGGCTGGTGCTCACCACCCCGGAGGAGGCCGAACAGATCCGCGAGTACGCCGAGACGCGGTGCGCCGACATCCCGCCCGCCGACCTGGCCGTGCTCGGCTTCGAGCAGTGGCTGCGCGCCCTGGAGGCGGGCATCTCCTCCCACCACGCCGGGATGCTGCCCACCTTCAAGGAGATCGTCGAGCACCTGTTCTCGCGCGGCCTCATCCGCGCGGTGTTCGCCACCGAGACCCTGGCCCTGGGCATCAACATGCCCGCCCGCACGGTGGTCATCGAAAAACTCGACAAGTGGAACGGCGAGACCCACGCCCAGCTCACCCCCGGCGAGTACACGCAGCTCACCGGACGCGCCGGGCGGCGCGGCATCGACGTGGAGGGCCACGCGGTGGTCGTGTGGCAGGCCGGGACCGACCCCGAGTCGGTGGCCAGCCTCGCGGGCACCCGCACCTACCCCCTCAACTCCAGCTTCCAGCCCTCCTACAACATGGCGGTGAACCTGGTCGGCCAGGTCGGCCGCCAGCGCAGCCGCAACATGCTGGAGGCGTCCTTCGCCCAGTTCCAGGCCGACCGCGCCGTCGTGGGCCTGGTCAAACAGCTGCGCAAGAGCGAGGAGGCGCTGGAGGGCTACGCCCGGGCGGCCGAGTGCCACCTGGGCGACTTCATGGAGTACGCCGCGCTGCGCCGCGCCCTGAGCGACCGCGAGTCCGTGCTCTCCAAGAACCGCTCGGCCCGGCGTCGTGACGAGGCACTGGAGAGCCTGGAGAAGCTGCGCACCGGGGACGTCATCCGCATCCCCTCGGGCCGCTACTCCGGGCACGCGGTCGTGCTGGACCCGGGGTTGCGCCACGACCTGCCCGCACCCCTGGTACTCACCGTGGACAAGCAGGTCAAGCGGATCAACGCCAGCGACTTCACGGTGCCGGTGCACCCCTCCGGGCGCATCCGCGTGCCCAAGTCGTTCTCGGCCAAGTCGCCGCGCTCGCGCCAGGACCTGGCCTCCACGCTGCGCAACAAGCTGAAGGAGCGCGGCACCGACCCGGTCTACGAACGCGGTTCGCGCGACGCGGGGGAGGACTCCGAGGTGCTGCGCCTGCGCGGGGAGATGCGCCAGCACCCCTGCCACGGGTGCGCTGACCGCGAGGACCACGCCCGCTGGGCCGAACGCTACTTCCGCCTGCGCCGGGAGACCGACGGCCTGCGCCGCCGTGTGGAGGGGCGCTCGCACGTCATCTCCCGCACCTTCGACCGCGTCTGCGGGGTGCTGGACGACCTGGGGTACCTGGAGGCCGACAGCGTCTCCGACGACGGGTCGCGGCTGGCCAAGGTCTACTCCGAACTGGACCTGCTCGTGGCCGAGTGCCTGCGCCGCGGCCTGTGGAGGGGGCTGACCCCGGTCGAACTGGCCGCCTGCGCGGCCTCGCTGGTCTACGAGGCGCGCCGGGGCGACGACGCCTACCCGCGCCTGCCCGGCGGGCGGGTGGACGAGACGCTCGCGGAGATGGTGCGCCTGTGGGGCGATCTGTCGGAGGTCGAGTCCCGGCACCGGGTGTCGTTCCTGCGCCAGCCCGACCTGGGCTTCGTGTGGACGGCGCATCGGTGGGCGGGCGGAGACCGGCTGGACGCCGTCCTGCGCCAGGCCGACATGCCCGCCGGCGACTTCGTGCGCACCGCCAAGATGCTGGTGGACATGCTCGGTCAGATCGCCGGGGCCAGCGGCGACGCCGAGGTGCGCACCACCGCGCGCAAGGCCGGTGATCTGGTGCGTCGCGGAGTGGTGGCCTACTCCTCGCTCACCTAGCGCACCGGCCGGGTCCAGCAGCAGGGCGATCCCCGGACAGGGCCGCGACGTCGCGCATGCCGCCCCGGCGCGCCGGGTCCGCCGTGGTCCGGCCGCCGTTGTGCTCCACCGCCACCAACCCCCCGTCCCGACACCGGCCGCGGTGTCCCCGGCACGGGGCGGTGCGCGGCGCGCGGCTACCGCCCGGGGGGCAGTGAGTTCCGGGCAAGCGCGGTCCCGTTGTGCGCCAGCGGTCCCGGCGGTTGAGCGCGAACGCCGCAGAGGCCTCCCCTTCTGCGAAGGGGGCAGGGGGCGTGCGGACGCGGGAGAGCACCCGGGTGGCGCACGCCACACGCGGAACACCCCGGCCGGGGGCGCTGTTGGACGCGATGGCGGACCCCGGTGGCCGGAGCGGCACCCTGAGGGGGTCATCATGGAGAGACACGGGACCCTTGGGCCTGTAGTTCGCAAGACACCTGAAACGAGGCTTGAGCAGTGCTGCGCACCCTGATCAACGGCAAGATCCACCGCGCCACGGCCACGCAGGCCGACCTGCACTACGTCGGGTCGGTCACGATCGACGCCGACCTGATGGACGCCGCCGACATCGTCGACGGCGAGCAGGTCCACATCGTCGACATCGACAACGGCGCCCGGCTGGTCACCTACGCGATCACCGGCGAACGCGGTACCGGCGTCATCGGCATCAACGGCGCCGCCGCCCGGCTGGTCAGCCCCGGCGACCTGGTCATCATCATCTCCTACGCCCAACTCACCGAGGCCGAGCGGGCCGAGCACGTCCCGCACATCGTGCACGTGGACCGCGACAACAGGATCGTCTCCCTGGGCGACGACCCGGCCGAGCCGGTGCCGGGCAGCACACTGGTCTCCGGGCGCTGAACCCGGCCCCGCCCGCCGGACCTCCAACGGTGCCCGCGCCCACGTCCCCGCGTCGGCGCGGGCACCGTCGCCGTGCGGGGACCGGCGTCCTCGCAGGCGGGACGCGCCTCCGGGGCGCGGTCGCGGTGCCCGAACAGCTCCCTGGCCCGCTTCCGTGCAGCCGAAACCCGCGAACCGGGAGACCGAATCCCGTGTTCGGCAAGGGTCGCAGGTCACTGTCGCCGTGGCCGGTTCCGGCCTGATCACCCCCGCCCGTGCCGGGTATGCCCACCATCGGCATGGACAGGACTGGGGAGCGGGAACAGCGCCGGATCGCCGAACACATCGAGTGGCAGAAGCAGGGTGCGTGGGTGGTCCTGTGGGGTCCCTACACCCGCTGTTTCTGGGCGTTCGCGTGCTGGCCCGTGATCCCCGCGGGCGGCGTCGTCATCAGCGCGAGCGACCCGCACACCCTGTACTCGGAGATGCGCTACGTCGAGCGCGAGCACGACTTCCTGCGGTGGCGCTACGGACGCCACTGAGCGGTGCCCGGGAGGATGTGTATTACGACATGGCGGACATAACACGCTTATGACTAGGATTCCTCCGTTTGAAGGGCCAAATAGAGGAAGTACGCGTGTCGACACACACCGCTCAGCCAGGGAACCCCCTCACCGAGCAGGAACGGACCCGGCTCCAGCGGCGCACCGTCCTGGTCCTCATGCTCGCCCAGATCGTCGGTGGCGTGGGCATGGGCGCGATGCTCGCGGTGGGCGCGCTCATCGCCCTCGAACTCACCGGTTCCGACACCTGGTCCGGCATGGCCACCACCATGATCACCCTGGGCGCCGCCGTGTTCGCCCTGCCGTTGGCCTCTCTGGCCGCCCGTCGCGGCCGCCGGCCCGGCCTCGCGCTGGGCTGGACGCTCGGCGCGCTCGGCGGCACCGTCGTCATCGCCGCCACGGTGCTGGAGGCGTTCGCGCTGTTCCTCGCGGGCATGGTCCTGGTCGGCGCGGGGACCGCCACCAACCTCCAGGCGCGCCACGCCGCCGCCGACCTGGCCTCCGAGCGCAGCCGCGGCCGGGACCTGTCGATCGTGGTCTGGGCGACCACCGTCGGCTCGGTGGCGGGCCCCAACCTCACCGGCCCCGGCGCGCGCGTGGCCGACCTGTTCGGCCTGCCCGACCTGCTGGGCCCCGTGCTGTTCACCACCGCCGGGTTCGTCCTGGGCGGGCTGCTGATCCTGGCCCTGTTGCGCCCGGACCCGCTGCGCGCGGCCACGGCGGGCCGCTCCACCGGCGGCGCGGCCCCCTCCGGCGACCGGCTGTCGGTGGTCGGCGCGCTGCGGGTGGTCGCGGCCAGCCCGGGGGCGCTGCTCGCTGTCGTGGGCATCGTGGCCAGCCACACGGTGATGGTCGCGGTCATGACCATGACCCCGGTGCACATGTCCCACCACGGCGCTGCGCTGACCGTGATCGGCCTGACCATCTCCCTGCACATCGCCGGTATGTACGCCCTGTCCCCCCTGGTGGGGTGGCTCACCGACCGGTTCGGGCGGGTGCCCGTGCTGGTGGCGGGTCAGGGCGTTCTGGCCGCCGCCGCGGTGGTGGCGGGCACGGCCGGGCACGACGAGGTCAGGGTGACGGTGGGGCTGGTGCTGCTGGGGCTGGGGTGGTCGTTCGGGCTGGTGTCCGGGACGGCGCTGCTGGCGGAGTCCCTGGCCGCGGACGTGCGCCCCCGCGTGCAGGGCGTGAGCGACCTGGTGATGAACCTGGGCGGCGCGGCGGCGGGCGCCCTGTCGGGCGTGGTGCTGGCCCAGGCGGGCTTCGGCGGCCTCAACCTGTTCGCGGCCGTGTTCACCGTGCCGGTGTTCGCGCTCGCCGTGCGCGCCCGGCTGGCCCGGGCGGACCGGCGGGAGCGGGCCGGGGAAGCGGGCTGACCGCCGGTTCGCCCGCCTTCGCGGAGTGGGAGGACCACGCCCCCGGCCCCTGTCGTGCGCCCTTTGCCCGGACGTTACCGAAAACGCTCCGTCACCTCCGCGCGCGGGCCCGCCCCCGCGGTTACCGTGCAGGCGTGAGGCGCCCGGCGGCGGTGGGCCGGCGGGCGGACCGCGCTGACATGAGGGGTGTTCTCAGTGTCCGATCGGGAGTCCGAGGGGGTGCCGCCGGAGCGGTCGGGGCAGCATCCGGACCCGGTGAACCACCGTCCGCCGGAGGAGTGGCGTCCCGGCGACGCCGGTGACCCGATCGAGGGCGGGCCGCAGCCGCCGGGCGAGCCGCCGCACGGCCGTCAGGAGAGCCCTCCCTCCACGGGGGCCCACGCCTACGGGGAGCCCCCGGCCGGGGGAGGCGCCCCCGCGGACCTCACCCCGGGAGGGCACCCGACGGGCGCGCCGCCCGAACCGGTGACCGGTGAACTCTCCGAGGGACCCAACGGTCCAGGCCAGGCCGGATACGAACACGCGGGCTACGCCCCCGGATACGGGGAGTCGGACGGGCCCGCGACCGGCGCGGGCGGGCAGCCCCCCGGCGGTCCCCCGGGCGGTTTCGGCTCCGGTCAGGGGCCGGGCCACGCCGCGGCGGGAGGCCACCCCTCGGCACAGGGGCCGGGGTACGCGCCGGGGCGGACCGGCGGCTACGGACAGGCCCACGGCTACGGACCGGAGTCCGGCGCGGGCCGGGGCTACCCGCCCCAGGGCGGCTACGGGCCGCCGGAGAGCAGACCCACGCCGTGGGGCAAGATCCTCGGGATCGGCTGCGGTGTACTGCTGCTGCTGATGTTCGTCATCGCCGGGTGCACGACCGTCGTCCTGTTCGCGGCGGCCCACAGGCAGCCCCCGGCGCAGGAGACCGAGTCCCGGCAACAGGACGGCGAGGCGGCCGAGCCCCGGGTCGAGATCACCGCCTCACCCGCCGAATTCGACCCCGGGCCGCTCTACACCGAAGGGGACTACACCAGCGTGGACGTGTCGGTGACGAACACCGGCCGGGAGGACGTCGAGGTCAACCCGCTCTACTTCCGGGTCGTGGACGCCCGGGGCGACCAGCACAGCACCTCCGAGGCCGTCGGCATGGACGCCGACGAGATCGGCGCGCGCACGCTCGCCCCCGGGCAGAGCGTCTCCGGGGTCATCACGGTGGAGGGCGAGGTGGAGCCCGAGACGGTGGTCTTCTCGCCCTTCTTCGGCGAACCGGTGGAGGTGCCGGTCAACTGACCGGGCGGCGCCGGGGAGGGCTCAGGGGGCCAGCGCCGGGTCGCGCAGCCACTCCGACAGGTCCTGCTGGCGCTCGCCGTCGCACTTGAGCGGGCACGTGGTGCAGTACCCGTGCTCCGGGTCGCCCTTGTAGTCGAAACAGCAGGTGCCCCGCACCGCCCAGGTCCCGCGGGGGTGGTCGGGCGCGAAGGGGAACAGGCGCGGGCGCCTGCGGGTCACCGCGCCCGCCGCGACCACCGCGTCGCCCAGGCGGGTTGCCAGATCCCAGGCCTGTTCGGGGTCGCGGCCCAGGTAGCGGGCCGGGTTGAGCATGTAGAAGTGCAGGGTGTCGAGGACCCAGCCCCACAGGGTGCGCTTGCCCGAGCGCGTGTGCCCGTGCAGGGCGTCGATGATCGGCTCGAACGTGGCGAACAGGGCCTCCCCGGCCATCCGCAACTGGGCGTCCTCGTCCTCGGCGACCACGGTGCCGGGGCGGCCGACGGCGGGGTCGTCCGGCAGGACCGCCGTGCGGGTGCCGACCGAGGCGGGCGTGCCGAAACGCGCCAGTCCCGAGTCCCAGGGCAGGTAGAGGGTGTCCGGGCTCAGCAGCGGGGCCCGCCCGGTCAGGTACAGCGAGGCCGAGACCAGGAAGATGGGCTCGCGCAGGGTCACCCGCAGGAAGTTCGTGGCGGCGGGGAGGCGGTGGTCGGGGCCGTGCTCGCTGCGGAGGCGGTCGTACAGGACCGGCAGCCAGCCGTCCGCGGCCATGGCGCCCGCCTGGTGCCAGCGCACGCGGCCGCGTGGAACGGCGGAGAGCTCCTCGAAGGAGAGCAGTTCGGGCAGGGGCGCGAACTTCAGCGGCGCACAGGCGTCGCGGAACGCGTCGAGCGGGTCTGGTGTCACCGCTGAACCTGCCCTTCGTCGCACGATGTCGTCATGTCCGGGGGTCGTGTGAGTGCAGTGACCTTCGGGGGACGAGTACATCTGCGCCTCTTAAGTGAGGCTACCCTAACGAATGTGTGTCCCGCAATGATCATCGGATTATCCCCTAACCGAAACGCGGGCAGAAGATGCAGGTCCAGGTGTTTTTGTCCGGGTGCGCACCGGGGGTGGTATAGGTCACCGGTGCCGTCTCCCTTGCATCTGCGTTGTGACGTGGGCGATGCAAGATGCGACGGAGGCGGACTCGCGCGCCCCTCCAGCCCCATGCGGGGCGGCGCCGCAGCTCTTGCGCGATCCCTCGGCGCTGATGGCCGGGGTCGTGTGGGGCCTGGCAGTGTGCTTCATAAACTGTTTATGCTGTACATTTATTGGTGTAAATAACACACAGATCTAGGATGGTGCCGAAGACGCAGCCGACGACGGGTGGGGTATGACGGCCGAGCACCAGGGGACGAGCCGGATGGAGCGGGATGTCGAGCTCCTGTGGGGGCTGCGCCAGCCCGAACCGCGGAGGGGGCCCAAGCCCCGGCTCAGCCGGGAGGCGGTGGTGGCTGCGGCGGTCGCCCTCGCCGACGCCGAGGGCCTGGAGGCCGTGTCCATGCAGCGGGTGGCCAAGGAGCTGGGCTACACCACGATGTCGCTGTACCGGTACGTGGACAGCAAGGAGGACATGCTCGTCCTCATGAGCGACGCGGCCATGGACGGCGATCCGCCCCCGCCGCGGGAGGACGGGGACTGGCGGACCGGTGTGGAGGAGTGGGTCCGCGCGGCTGCGGCCATGTACCGCCGCCACCCGTGGACGGTCTACCTCACCCTGAAGGGGCCGCCCAGCGGACCCAGCGGACTGCGCTGGATGGAGGCGGGACTGCGCGAGGTCTCCCGGTCCGGCCTGGACATCGGCTGGTCGCTCCAGATACTGACGATGCTCTCCGCCGTCCAGCGCGAGACGATCCGCATCGAGCTGGACATCAGCCGCGCGACCCGGGCGGCGGGCGGCACGATGGCCGACACCGGCCGCGACTACAGCAGGGGCCTGCGCCGGGTCGTCACCGCGGAGGCGTTCCCCACCATCGACCGGCTGCTCCGTGAAGGGGTCCTGGAGGGGGCCTCCGGCACCCCGCAGGAGGGCGCGGGCGGGCCGGGGGAGGACCTGGACTTCTCCGTCCGCCGGATCCTGGACGGCATCGAGGTCTACGTGGAGCGCCAGCGCGCCCAGGGGGAGTAGGAAGGCCCCGCGGGCGCGGAGAGCAGCGGGTACGGCCGCCGGAGCGGCTCTGGCGGCCGCTCCGGCGCCGTCCGTGCGGCGGCCGCGACGCGGTGCGGCCACCGACAGGACGAACAGAACCGGTCGCTAGTCCGCGGCCACGGCTTCGATGACCGAGTAGGGCCGCGAGATCGCCGTCTGCTTCGCTCTCCGCAGCCCCGCCCTGGCCAACAGGGCGTCGAACCCGGCCATGTCCCGTTCCTTGCCCTCGGTGATGACGAGCATGTTCATGTCCATGAGAGCGGCGTCCAGGCCGGGGTCCTCGACAGGCCCCACGACCATCTCCACGATGCACACCCGGCCCCCGGGCGCCATGGCCTTGCGACAGTTCTCCAGGATCCGCACGCAGTCGTCGTCCTGCCAGTCGTGCAGGACGAACTTGAGAAGGTACAGGTCACCCGGCGGAACGGCCTCGAAGAAGTCACCGCCGACCACGGTCAGCCGGTCGAGCAGACCGGCGCCTTCGGCCTCGGCGCGCGCTCCCGCGGACGTGCCCGGCAGGTCCAGGACGACCCCCCGGGCCTCGGGATCGCGCCTGAGGAACTCGTGAACGAAGGTCCCGTTGGCCCCGCCGACGTCGACGATGGTCGGAGCTCCGGAGGTGTCGATCACCGCGGCGGCCTCGGGGGCGACGGGACCGGTGAGGTCGGTCATCGCGTCCGAGAACAGCGCACCCTCCTCGGGGTTGTCCGCGAAGTAGTCGAAGAGCGGGGACCCCAGTGCCTGGGCGGAGCGGGTGCTCCCGGCACGGACCGCGTCGGTGGCCTCGGCCCAGCTCCTCCAGTGCCCGGGCATGGTCTGGACCATGGACCAGTTGGCGAGGGTGCCGGGGGCGCCGCGCCGCAGCGTGGCGAGCAGGTCCGTCGCGGAGAACCGTTCGGTGGCCGGGTCGAAGGACACCAGGCCCAGGGCCACGCACACGCGCAGAAGCCGGAACATCGCCTCCGGGTCGGTGGAGGCGGCGTCGGCGACCTCCCCCGCGCTCCTGGGTCCTTCCTCCAGGTGTTCGGGGAGCGAGAGCGCCGCCACGGTGCGCACGATCTGGCTCGTCCACATGCCCTGGGTGTAGGCCATCATGGTCTGGTAGTCGGTGCTGAGCGCCGTCTGCGGGGAGTTCACTTCTCTACCTTCGACTCTCTGTCTTGGCTTCTCTTCGGAGTTGGCGCGTCACAAAGGGTTGCGGCGTCGTGCGTTCCGCCAGCACGGAAACGGCCGGGTCGGTCCCGCGCACGGGGATGAACCCAACGGTTCGCGGCTCCCAGTCCTACGGGCGCGGACCGTGTCCGGGGCGAACGCCCCCGCCACCGGCCGGACACGGGAGGGGGCGTCCGTCTGAAGGGGTGCTTGGTCCGCGCTGCGTTCCGCGGCGGGAGAGGGCACGGGGCAGGGGGCGGTGAGCGTCCGGGGCGCAGACTCGTTCTGGTGCCATGCTCGTGCGTGCTCTCCCTCGGTTCCGTCGGCCTGGCGGCCCGCCACTGTCACGCGTCGCGGGCGTGGAGCCACCCGTACCCGTCGAAAAAGTCTCGAAACGGTACGGGATGCGGTCGCGGGTGCTAGCTTGCTGTGCCGTGACAGAGCACCAGGAACGGACCGGGGCGGCCTACGACGGGGTCGTGGAGCTGTACGCGTCGATGTTCGCCGACCGGCTGGAGACGCAGCCGTTCTCACGCAACATGATCGGCACCTTCGCCGAGCTGGTACGCGCGACGGGGAACCCGTGGGCGGCCGACGTCGGCTGCGGGCCCGGGCACCTGACGGCCATGCTGTGCGAGCTGGGGCTGGACGCCCGCGGGTTCGACCTCTCCCCGGGCATGGTCGAGCACGCTCGGCGGACCCGTCCGGCGCTGCGGTTCGACCAGGGGCGGATGGAGACCCTGCCGGTCGGGGACGGCGCGCTCGGCGGTGTGCTGGCCCACTACTCGATGATCCACACCCCGCCCGGTGAACTGCCCGCGCTGCTCGCCGAGCAGGTGCGCGTGCTGGCGCCGGGGGGCCTGATCCTGGTCTCGTTCTTCGCGACCGAGGGGCCGGAGCCGGTCCGCTTCGACCACAAGGTGGCGCCCGCCTACAGTTGGCCGGTGGACCGGTTCGCGGAGCTGCTGACCGGGGCCGGACTGGCCGTGTTCGCCCGGCTGCTCCACGACCCGGCCTCCGAGCGGGGCTTCCTGGACGCCCACCTGCTGGCGCGTCTGCCCTGAGCGGTGCCGGTCGCCCCCCGGGGGGGCGGGCAGCGCGAAGCGGGACGGGCCGGGGACCCCCCTTACTACTACGGTAGGCGCGCGCTGGCCGGAGCCGCCAGGCCCTTCACGCGCCTGTGGACGGCTACTGCACCACCACCAGGTGGTGCCGCGACAGCGCGGACACGACCTCCGCCGTCCGCTCGACCTCCGCGCCCGCGCGCTCGGCCAGTTCGGCCACGGTCAGCTCCCGGTACTCGGCCAGCGCCTCCAGGACCGGTCCGACCACGGCCGGGAAGCGGTACCGGCGCCCGCCCACCGTCACGGCCACCCTCTCGCCGTCGTGCGACAGCGGCGGCGGCAGGATCGGCACGAACTCCACCCGCGCGTGCGGGGGAGGCGCCCCCTCCTCCACCGGCCACGGCAGCGAGAACGAGGTCCGGCGCGGGAAGCGCGCGTCCCGCTCGGCCAGGAAGCCGTCCAGGTCCAGCTCCTCGGCCAGCTCCGCCGTCCGGGCCGCCAGCGCCCTCTGGTGCTTGCGCCGCACGTCCGGGTCGGCGAAGCGCGGCAGGTCCCTGCGGAACACCTCCTCCTCGAACAGCCGCCGCACCAGCGCGTCCGCCCACTCCACCCCGGTCGCCCGGGTGAAGCCGAAGGTCAGGTGCATGCTCACCCCGCCGGTCCCGGTCACCGTGTGCCACCAGCCGCGCGGCACGTGGATGACCTGGCCCGGCCGCAGCACGCCCTCCCACACCAGGTGCAGTTCGCCGTCGGCGTCGCGCGGCGGCGTGTGCGCGTGGTCCACGTCGTTCTTCATCGGGTACGGGCGCGACCCCGGGCCGTGCACCTGCCAGTGCTTGGTCCCCTCCACCTGGACGATCACCGTGTCGTGGTCGTCCCAGTGGGTGTCGAAGCCGCGTGAGCCGCCCCAGATCAGGTACAGGTTTGCCTGCGCGCGCTCGCGCACCAGCCGCATGAGGTCGTCGGCCGCCGCGCCCACCGGGGGGTGCATCCGGTCCACACTGTCCAGGACCAGGCTCGCCCCCTCCCGCAGTTCCCGGTACAGCGCCTCGGGCCGCACCACCCGCCGCGCGCTGCGCGAGGAGGTCGCCGCCTCGGTGTAGCGGTCGGCGGGGACCGGGGACCCGTCCCTGTGCAGGCGCAGCCTGGGCGGCTCGGGGGAGCAGGCGGCCAGCAGGCCGTTGAGGTCGTCGAAGGTCAGCAGCGAACGCACCGCGTCCGCGCCCAGGTCGGCGAAGAAGAACTCCTCGGACAGGCGCTCGGTGAGGGCCTCCCCTCCCACGACGTCGCTCAGGGTCCGGGTGAACAGGTGGCCGGGATCGGTCATGAGGGGGTGTCCTCTCCGTGCGCGGGGGCCGGGCCCCGCCCGACCCGGGGGGACCGGGCCGGGCGGGACGCGATCAGATGAAGTCGGAACTGGAGTCGGTGCCGTCGCTGTCGCCGCCCGCGGTGATGTCGCGGGAGGTCACCTCGGCCAGGTCCTCGGTCTCGACCTCGATCGGGTCCATACGCACCACACCTCGCTTTCTGTGTGCCGTTTCTCTTGCCAGGGCCGCCTTCCGCGCTCAGCGCGGCGACAGCCCCGTCCGGTGGGCCGCGAACGCGTGCGCGTCGGCGGCCAGTCCCACCGCCCGGCTGACCGCGCGCGGGCCGTGGCCCACGTCGCGCTCGTACCGGAGCAGGACGGGCGGGCGCCCCTCCTCCCGCGCGGCCGCCGCCAGCAGCGCCGCGCACATCTTGCGCGGGTGGGCGGCGTCGGTGCGGGTGTCACCGTGGAAGCCGGTGAGCAGGACGCCGGGGAATCGCCGTCCGGGCCCGTCCCCGGCGCTCTCCAGCACCCGGTGGTAGGGGGAGTAGGACATCAGGGCGGCGAAGTCGTCGGGGTCGGCGGCTGTGCCGAACTCGCGGGTCCACATCCGGCCCAGTCCCATCCGCTCGAACCGGGCCATGTCCGCCAGCGGCGCGGAGGCGATCACCGCCCCGCACAGGTCAGGGCGCGCGGCCGCGGCGGCCAGGACGAGCAGCCCGCCCGCCGAGCCGCCCGACAGGCACAGCTGTTCGCGGGTGCACATCCCCGCCCCGACCAGGGCCGCCGCCGCTGCCACCAGGTCCTCCACGGCGCGCGGCTTGCCGCGGCCCGAACCGGCCAGGTGCCAGTCGCGGCCCGCGTCCCCGCCGCCGCGCACGTGGGCGACGGCGTACCGGCCGCCCGAGAGCAGCCAGGCCAGCACGGTCGCGCTGAACCCGAACTGGCGCGGGCGTCCGAAGCCGCCGTAGGCGTGCAGGAGGGTCGGCTCGGGGATCAGCCCGCTGCCGTGCGCGGCGTGGTCGCGGCCCGCGGCGGTGAACACGGTCACCGGGACCCGCGTGCCGTCCGCGGAGCGGCACCAGACCACCGAGCGCTCCACGTCCGGGGAGGGCGGGGCCTCGGCGGCGCCGGGCGGCCAGGGGC
>NZ_LEKI01000058.1:0-31530 GCF_001029525.1 Nocardiopsis sp. RV163
CCACGGGAGCGGGCGGGGCCCTGGGAGCGGGGCGGCGCGGGTTCCTGGGGCCGGGGCGCCTCCTGGGACTGACGGCGGGGAGCGCTGGAGCGGGCGGCTCGTCCGCCGCGCAGGGCGTCGGCCGCACCGCCGCGCCGGGCGGGGCCCGAGGGACCGGAGGGGCCGGAAGAGCCTTCCGGGGGCGGCTCGGCGCGGTGGCGGCGCCCGGAGGTCTGGCCTTCGGGGCTCAGCGGGTCGTACCCGCCGCCGCGGGACGCGTTCCGGGACGGGCGGGAATCACCCGCGCCGGTGTCCTCGTTCCAGCCCGCCGGTTCGGGGCGCGCCCTGCGGCCGCGCGAGGGCGGCTGCGCGGACGGGGGGCCGCTGAGCGGGTCGTGGTCGTAACCGCGCTCGCGGTCGGCTCGCCCACGGTAGGGAGTGTCGGGGTAGTCATCCCTGTCGTTCATCATTCTCCCTGGCTGGAGCGGACGATCTCGCCCGGGGGATGGCCTGTTGACCGTTCCTGGTCCAAGGCGCTCTGGAGGAGCACGGTGGCGGCGGCCTGGTCGATGACCGACCTGCGGGCCCGCCCGCCCCTGGCTCCCTTGGCGGCGAAGGAGGCGCCGGAGAGCAGTTGGCTCTGGGCGGTCACCGTGGTGAGGCGTTCGTCGACCAGACGGACGGGGACGGGGTGCAGGAGAGCGGCGAGCGTGCGCGCGAACTCCCTCGCGGAGCGGGCCGCCGGGCCCTCCTCCCCAGACAGCGAGGCGGGGTAGCCCACCACGACCTCCCGTGCCTGCCTTTCCAGGACCAGCAGGGCGATGCGCTGCGTGTCGCCCTTTCCCCTCCGGACGGTCTCGACCGGGCTGGCGAGCATGCCGCTGGGGTCGCTCGCGGCGACTCCGATGCGTGCGTTGCCGGGGTCGACGGCCAGGCGCACACCGTGCCTCACGAGGACCTCTTCCCGGAACCGGAAGCGGTGCTCGGGCGGGCCGTGCCGTTGCGGACACGGGACCGCGGCTGGGAAATCCTCAACACGGTGGTCCTGTTCGTCAGCTGGATCGCGGGAATCTCCGCACAGACAGCCGTGTGATCGGCTGTGACGCGCCACAGTATGCCCGATTCGATGACAGCACGCAGCCTCAACGGTGTTGGGCGCCGTGCGGGGCCGCGGGCCGCGTCGGCCGCCTCGTACGGGGCGGTTCCGGCGGGGTCCGGGGCGGACGCGCTCCGTCAGAGTGTAAAACACCCGGGAGCCGCCGCTGCGCGGACGAACGCCGCCGCGGTGCACGCGAACCGGGACCGGGACGGTCCCTCCGCAGGTGGCGGCGGGTCCGGGTCCGTGGGGAGCAGCGTGCCCGAGCGCCGTGGAATCCTCCGCACAGTCACGCTTGGTTGCTTTGCATATTCATTTCGCGTCCATGCGGGGTTCGGCTGGCGCGCCCGGTGAAACAGCCGGTCCCGGTGGTCCTCGTCACGCCCGCGCACACGCGTCGGGCGTGCGCGGCGCAGGTACCGCGCACGCCCGTCGAAACCCTCCGTCTACCCCCTGGCGACGCGCTCCTCGACGGCGCGCAGCGCCTCGTCCACCTTGCTGGCGTCGCTTCCTCCGCCCTGGGCGATGTCGGGCTTGCCGCCGCCACCGCCGCCGAGCGCGCGGGCCGCGATGCCCACCAGCTCGCCCGCCTTTATCCCGGCCTTCTGCGCGGCCTTGTTGGTCGCGATCACCACGACCGGGCGGTCCTTGGGCACGGCGGTCATCGCCACGACCGCGGGCTCGTCCTCGCCGAGGCGGTCGCGCACGTCCAGCACCAGCTTGCGCAGGTCGTCGCCGCCGGCGCCCTCCGGCGCCGGGGCGGCCACGACCAGCGCGGCGCCGTGGCGGCGGGCGCCCTCGGCGATCGAACCGGCCGCCTGGAGCACCTGGGCGGCGCGCAGCTTCTCGATCTCCCGCTCGGCGACGCGCAGCCGGGAGACCATGGAGTCGATGCGCTGGGGCAGTTCCTCGCGCGGGGTCTTGAGCTGCTCGGACAGCTGCCCGACCAGTGTCGACTCCTTGGACAGGCGCCGGAAGGCGTCCACGCCCACCGCCGCCTCCACCCGGCGCACGCCCGAGCCGATGGAGGACTCGCCGAGCAGCTTGACGATGCCCAGCCTCGCGGTGGAGGGCACGTGGGTTCCGCCGCACAGCTCGACGGAGTAGTCGCTCATCTCCACGACGCGTACGCGGTCGCCGTACTTCTCGCCGAACATGGCCATGGCGCCCATCTTCAGCGCCTCGTCCAGGCTCTTCTCCTCGGTCTGGACCGGGATGTCGCCCGCCAGGACGGTGTTGACCTCCTCCTCGACCTCGGCCAGGCGCTCGCCGCCCAGGGCGCTGTCGGCGGTGAAGTCGAAGCGCAACTGGCCGGGGCGGTTCTCCGAACCGGCCTGACCGGCGGACGGGCCCAGCGCGTTGCGCAGCGCGGAGTGGATGAGGTGGGTCGCCGAGTGCGAGCGCTCGATGGCGTGGCGGCGGCCGGTGTCGATGCCCGCGTGCACGGTGTCGTCCAGGACGACCTCGCCGGAGCGGACGGTGCCGCGGTGCACGAACAGGCCGGGCAGCGGCTTCTGCACGTCCTCCACGTCCACCACGCCGCGGCCGTCCACGGTCAGCGTGCCGGTGTCGGCGAGCTGGCCGCCGCTCTCGGCGTAGA
This sequence comes from Nocardiopsis sp. RV163, assembly GCF_001029525.1. Classification (NCBI taxonomy): domain Bacteria; kingdom Bacillati; phylum Actinomycetota; class Actinomycetes; order Streptosporangiales; family Nocardiopsidaceae; genus Nocardiopsis; species Nocardiopsis sp. RV163. The sequence goes on from NZ_LEKI01000058.1 coordinate 2,676, forward strand.
ACGGGGTGCTGTCCAGGACGATCTCGACCCTGTCCCCCGCGCGGGCCGCGGGCGCCGAGACGCCGTCCACGACGATGCCCTTGACGCGCGACTCGCTCTCGGACTCGGTGTAGCCGAGGAAGTCGGTCTCCCCCGCGCCCTCCAGCATCCGCGCGTACAGGGAGATGTCGGCGTTGCCGAGCTTCTTGGACCTGGCGTCGGCCTTGGCGGTGTCCTTCTGGCGCTGCATGAGCTCGCGGAAGGAGGACTCGTCCACGGACAGGCCCTGCTCGGCCGCCATCTCCAGGGTGAGGTCGATGGGGAAGCCGTAGGTGTCGTGGAGCTGGAAGGCGTCCGACCCGGAGAAGACGGTGCCGCCCCCGGCGCGCGTGCGCTCGGCGGCGCGGCCGAACAGCGCGGTGCCCGCGCGCAGGGTCTCCGCGAAGTTGCGCTCCTCGGTGTCGATCACACCGTGGATGACGTCGGCCCGGTCCAGCAGGTCGGGGTAGATGTCCTTCATCGCGTCGATGCTGACCTCGGTCAGCTCGTGCATGAAGGCGGTGTCGGTGCCCGAGAGCAGACGCAGGTTGCGGATGGAGCGGCGCAGGATGCGGCGCAGGACGTACCCGGCCTTCTCGTTGCCGGGCCGCACGCCGTCGCCGACGAGCATGACGGCGCTGCGAACGTGGTCGGCGACCACGCGGAGCATGACGTCCTGCTCCTGGTTGTCGCCGTAGCGGGTGCCGGTGAGCTCGGCGGCGCGGTGCAGGACGCGGCCGATGATGTCGGTCTCGTAGATGTTGTCGACGCCCTGCAGGACCGCCGCGAGGCGCTCCAGGCCCAGGCCGGTGTCGATGTTCTTCTTGGGCAGCTCCCCGAGGATGGGGTACTCCTTGCCGCTGCCCTCACCCCGCTCGTACTGCATGAAGACGAGGTTCCAGATCTCGATGTAGCGGTCCTCGTCGGCCTCGGGGCCGCCGTCGACGCCGTACTCGGGACCGCGGTCGTAGAAGATCTCGGAGCAGGGGCCGCAGGGACCGGGCACGCCCATGTCCCAGTAGTTCTCCTCCTTGCCCATGCGCTGGATGCGCTCGGGCCGCACGCCCACCTTGTCGCGCCAGATCGCCTCGGCCTCGTCGTCGTCGAGGTAGACGGTGACCCACAGCTTCTCGGGGTCGATGCCGAAGCCGCCCTCCTCCACGGGCGTGGTGACCAGCTCCCAGGCCAGCGGGATCGCCCGCTCCTTGAAGTAGTCGCCGAAGGAGAAGTTGCCCAGCATCTGGAAGAACGTGGCGTGCCGGGAGGTCTTGCCGACCTCCTCGATGTCCTTGGTGCGGATGCACTTCTGGACGCTGGTGGCGGTGACGTGGGGGGGCGTGCGCTGACCCAGGAAGTAGGGCTTGAACGGGACCATGCCTGCGGGCACCAGCAGCAGCGTGGGGTCCTCGGCGATGAGGCTTGCCGAGGGCACGACGGTGTGTCCGTTCTTCTCGAAGAAACTGAGGAAGCGGCGCGCGATCTCTGCCGTCTCCATTGATGCCCTCCTGCTGCTCGGCTCCGCCGCCCTGGGCGACGTGGCTGTCCCTGCCGGGACCGTGGTCACGCGTGGTCGGTAGGCGCCCATCGTAGAGGGAACCGCGCTACCGGCGCGCGTGGTTTGCGGGTGGCCGCCGGGGCCGTCCTGATCAGGACGACGGCGGCGGTCCGGTTGTTCCCAGGCTATCGCCGCCGACCACCGCCGGGCCCCGTCGTCCACAGGCGCCCACTGCGCGGCGGCGCGGCGGCGCGGGGGCGGGCTAGAGCCTGTTTTTTGAACCGCTCTCAGCTTGTGGGGGGTCGGTTCGGGCGCCCACGGGGTTCTGGAGGGGCCGGGGCGGGTTCGCGGGAAACGGGCGAACCCGCCGTAGGCGCCGAAGGTTCCCGTGCTCCGGGCGCCCGGACACGGACCGAAGCGAAGCGGAGGTCCAAAAAACACTGTCTAACCGGCCCCGGGCAGCCCGCGGTCGTCGGCCCCGGGCAGGGACCGGCTCCCCTTCCGCGGGGCGTAGCGGCGCAGGAGTTCCTCCTCCTGCTCGCGCACGGCGTCGGCCAGGTCCTCGTTGAGTTCGCGCAGGGCGCCCCGGTACTCGCTTGCCCGGCCCTCCACCCGCTCGGCGATGCCGCCCGGGGTGAGGGAGCGCCGGGCGCGGTGGACGCGGTGGACCGCGTAACCGCCGATGGCGGCCCCCGCGGCGAGGTAGAACAGTCTGCCGATCACCGGTTCGCCTTCCTCCTGCGGGTGCGCACGACCGCCAGGGCCCTGCGCTGGCCGAGGACGCGGCGCACCCCGTAGGACAGCGATGCCGCCTTCACCAGCGGGCCGGTGAGCACCGAGCGGGTCAGCGCGGTCATCGTGGAGACGTCCTCGGAACTGGCCTGCACGTTGGCGGTGATCTCCTCGACCCGTTCCAGCGAGGTGTTGGTGCGCTCTACCGTTGACGCGACGTCGTCCAGCAGGGGCGGAGTGCGGTCCCCCAGTTCCGACACGACCTTGGTCGCCTCGTTGATGAGCTTGATGAGCTTGACGAGCGCCACGCACATGAACGTGGCCAGCACCGCCCAGACCACCGCGGCGACGAGCGCGGCGACCTCTCCTCCGGTAAGCATGCGGGCTCCGTGGGCAGATAGAGGGTGACTTCGAGGGTGTGCGGCGGCCCCTCGGGCACGCGCCGGAACCGGGGGCCGGGGGAAGCCGGCGGCCGCGCCGGGTCGGGAGCCGCGGGCGGGCGTTCCCTGACTCGGCGGATCCTCCCCTTCGGTCCGCGCGGGACGGGCCGGTTTCGGCCGACCCTATCGTGTCCCGCCTCCGCGCGGGTGAGGGTGCCACGGCGCGTCCGAACCCTTCGCGGGACGGCCGCTCCGGGCCACGGGGATCGACGCCGCGCACCTCCTGGGGGACAATCGGCCGCAAGCCCGGTCCTTCCGAAAAGCTGACTACGATGTGCGGACACTCAGCCGCCCCTCGGCCCCAGAAGCATCGACAGGACGCTCATGAGCCCTCGTTCTCCCCGAGAGATCTCCGTACTGGTACCGCCGGACCTGGCCCCCCTCTATCCGGACGACCCATCGCGGATCGGTCCCTACCTCGTCCTCGGACGGCTGGGACAGGGGGGCAGCGGCACCGTCTACGCGGCCGTGGACACCGCCTCCGCGAGCGCGGACGACCGCCTGGTGGCAGTGAAGGTCCTCACATCCGCCGAACTGGATTCCGCTGACGCCTACCCCGCGCTGGAGCGGCGGCTGCGGGCCCTGTCCAACGTCGGCTCCGCGCGCGTGGTCGTCCCCCTGGCCTTCGACAGCGACGCCAACCCCCCGTGGCTGTCCATGCCCTACATGGCGGGCGAGCGGCTGTCCCACTTCGTCACCAAGCGCGGCGGGCTGGGCACCGGCAAGCTCATCGCGCTGGCCACCGGCCTGGCCGAAGGGCTGTCCGCGCTGCACGCGCGGGGCGTGGCGCACGGGTCGCTGCGCCCCAGCGAGATCCTGCTGGAGTCGCGCGGCCCGCACATCATGGAGTGCGCGGTCGTGGCATCCCCCGAGCGCATGCGCGGGTCGGGGGCGACCTGGCTGAGCCCCGAGCGCTTCCGCGGCGGGGCGGCCACGCCCGCCGCCGACGTGTTCGCCTGGGGCGCCGTGGTCGCGTTCGCCGGGACCGGGCGCCTGCCCTTCGGCCCCGGGGAGCCCGAGGAGATCGCCGAGCGCGCCGCGAGGGGCTCCTTCGACCTGACCGGCCTGGCCAAGGGGCTGCGGCCGGTGGTCGGGCGCTCCCTGGACCCCGACCCGGACGGCCGCCCCAGCCTGCGTGAGGTGATCGGCGCGGTCATCGCGGTGTGGCAGGCGCAAAACGCCGCGGAGGGCGGCGGGACCTCCCCCGTCGCAGGCGCGTCCGCCGCACCGGACCGCGACGAGCTGGCGCGCATCCTGGAGCGGGAGTGGCACGCGGTGGAGCCCCCCGCGCGGGTGCCCGAGGTGATCCGGTTGGAGGGGCGCATGTCCAACCGGCGCCCCGCACGGGCCGTGTTCCTGGCCGCGAGCGCGGTACTCGCGCTGGCGCTGGTCGGCGGCGGCGTCTGGGGCGTCTCGCGGCTGCTCGCCCCCGAGCAGGGGGACGCCCTGGTCGCGGACGCCGCCGGTGAGGGGTCCGCGTCGCCGAGCCCCGTCGCCGAGGAGGACCCGCTGACCCTGGTGGTGCGGTTCGACCCCGCCGAGCAGGAGTCCCCCGACACGGGGCCTTGGGTCTACACCCCCGTCGACCGCGAGGACGAGCCGGTCCGCGGCCAGGGCATCCCCAGCCACGCGGCCTGGGCCGAGCAGTGGGACGCGGCCGGGGATCCGGGTGAGGCCGTCGTCGCCCCCGACGCCGAGGTGCTCTGCGCCAAGTTCTGCGCCGCGCCCGAGCACCTGTTCATCGACGAGGAGGGCCGCGGCACCTGGGAGCTGACCGGGAGCGACTTCGTCGACTACCTGTCGTGGGGCCCGGTGGTCATCGTGGAGGTGACCTTCGCCGAACCCGCCGGGGAGGGGGGCGGGGGGCCCCGCGAGATCGTGCGGGTGACGGAGCTGTTCACCGACTGACCTCAGCGGTGCGGGCGCCCGTTCCCCGGCGCGCCCTCCCGGGGGCGTGCGGCGGCCGGGCGCCGTCCGCCGCACGCGCGCCGGTACCGCGGGCCGCTCCCCCGGCGTTCAGCCGCGCTGACCGCTGCCCCGCAGGACCTCCTTGATGCGCTGGAGGACCTCGCCGAAGCGCCGTTCGGCGCCGTGCTGGGTGGGCCGGTAGTACTCGCGGTCGGCGAGCCCCTCGGGGGCGTGCCGCTGGGGGGCGACGCCGCCGGGGAAGTCGTGGGCGTAGCGGTAGCCCTTGCCGTGGCCGAGTTCGGCGGCGCCCCGGTAGTGGCCGTCGCGCAGGTGGGCGGGGACGGGCCCGGCCAGGCCGGCGCGCACGTCGGCCACGGCGGCGTCGATGGCGGAGACGACCGCGTTGGACTTGGGGGCCAGGCTGATGTGGATGACGGCCTGGGCGAGGTTGATGCGGGCCTCGGGCATGCCGATGAGCTCAACGGCCCGGGCCGCGGCCACGGCGGTCTGCAGGGCGGTGGGGTCGGCCATGCCGACGTCCTCACTGGCGTGCACGACCACGCGGCGGGCGATGAAGCGGGGGTCCTCGCCCGCCTCGATCATGCGGGCGAGGTAGTGCAGGGCGGCGTCGGGGTCGGAGCCGCGCATGCTCTTGATGAAGGCGCTGACGACGTCGTAGTGCTGGTCGCCGGAGCGGTCGTAGCGCACGGCGTGCCGGTCCACGGCGCGTTCGACGTGTTCGGCGGTGATGGTGACCGGCTCCGTGCCGGGGGCGCCCGCGACGAGAGCGGCGGCCTCCAGGTAGGTCAGGGAGCGGCGGCCGTCGCCGCCCGCGAGGCGCACGAGGTGGTCCGCGCCCTCGTCGGAGAGCGTGTAGCGCCCGTCGAGCCCGCGCTCGTCGGCCAGCGCCCGGTCCACCAGGGCTCGGACGTCGGCGTCCTCCAGCGACTCCAGGGACAGCAGGAGCGAACGCGACAGCAGGGGGCTGACCACGGAGAAGAAGGGGTTCTCGGTGGTGGCGCCGATGAAACTGACCCAGCGGTTCTCCACGGCGGGCAGCAGCGCGTCCTGCTGGGTCTTGTTGAAGCGGTGGACCTCGTCCACGAAGAGCAGGGTGCGGGTGCCGTGCATGCCCATGCGGCGCCGGGCGTCGTCGATGACGGCGCGCACGTCCTTGACCCCGGCGTTGACGGCGGACAGCTCCACGAAGCGGCGCTTGGTGACGCGGCTGACCACGGTGGCCAGGGTGGTCTTGCCGGTGCCGGGCGGGCCCCACAGGAACACGGACATGGGCGCGTCGTCCTCGACCAAGCGGCGCAGCGGGCTGCCCTCCCCGAGCAGGTGGCGCTGGCCCACGACCTCGTCGAGGGTGCGGGGGCGCATGCGCACGGCGAGCGGTTCCTGGCCCCTGGCGGCCTCCGCGCCGGCGTCGTCGAAGAGCGTGTCGGACACCTGTCCAGGGTAGGCCGCCGGGGGCACCGGTCAGGTCGTCGTCGCCACGGCGGCGCGGTCCCGCGCGGGCTCGGCGGAGGGGATCATGCGGGTGATGAGCAGGGCGATGTCGTCGCCGCGCCCGGCCGGGGCCATCTCGGCGATGACGTGTGCGGCGGCCTCGGGGTTCTCGTAGTGCTCGGAGAGCGCCGCGCCGACCCTGGCCAGCCCCTGTCCCATGGGCACCTCGGAACTCTCCACGAGTCCGTCGGAGCACAGCAGCAGGGCGGTGCCGGGCGGGAGCATGCGGGTGGTGACGGTGTACTCGGGATCGGAGAGCACGCCCAGCGGCGGGCCGGTCTCGGGCTCCCAGAGCTGGTAGCCCTCGCGGGTGGCCAGGACGGCCGGCGGCTGTCCGGCCCAGGCGGCCTGCATGACGCCGCTCTCGCGGTCGACGACGAGGTAGCCGCAGGTGGCGAAGACGATCTCGCCGGTCTCGGTGAGCAGGCGGTTGGTCTCGCCCAGGACGACGCCGGGGTCGGACTGGTTGGTCGCGTAGGCGCGGAAGGCCACCCGGATCTGTCCCATGGCGGCCGCCGCCTCGACGCCGTGCCCCTGGACGTCGCCGACCAGGAGGCCGACCTTGTTCTCGGGGAGTTCGATGACGTCGTAGAAGTCGCCGCAGATGCGCCAGTCGGCGCGGGAGGGCAGGTACTTGGTGGCGATGTCCATGTCGGGGAAGCTGGCCACCTGGCGCGGCAGCATGCGGCGCTGGACCGCGTCGGCCAGCTCCAGTTCGGCCTGCTGCGCCTTGATGCGCTGGAGGGCCTGCCCGGCGAGTCCGGCGAAGGTGAGCATGAGGGCCCGCTCGTCGCGGCTGGCGTGGTGTGGGCGGTCCCAGACCATCTGCCACACGCCCAGGGCGACCTTGCCGTCACCGAAGATGGGCACGGTGGCCCAGGCCTGGCCGCGCACCTGGCGCATGAGTTCGACGGCGGCGGGGAAGCGGCTGATGATCTCGGCGCGGCTCTCGAAGAAGCGGGGCTGGCGGTCCTGGATGACCGCGCCCATGGGGAAGTCGGTGTCGTCGGCGCGGCGGCCGTCTATGCGGTCGATGTTGCTGGTGGCGCTCTTGGCGTGGGCGCTGGGCGAGCTGCGCAGCAGCCCGTTCTCGACGTAGAGGGCGACGGCCTGGACCCCGCCGAAGATGGGCAGGAACTCCTCGCTGAGCAGATCCATGACCTTGTCGACGGTGGTGGCCGAGACGAGTTTGGAGGACAGCTCGGTGACCAGGCGGCCGTGCTCGGCCTCGGTGCGGCGGCGGTCGGCGAGGCGGCGCACGAGCTGGACGTGCTCGGTGACGTCGTCGACGATGCCCACGAGGCGGTCGGGGTCGCCGGGCACGTAGCGGGCGCGCACGTGCAGGGAGCGCTCGTCGCCGAGGCGGTCGAAGACGCGGAAGCGCTGCTCGTAGTCGCGTCCGGCGAAGGAGGCGGAGATGGCGTCGCGCACACGGGCGATGTCGTCGGGGTGGACGCGCTCCAGGATGCGTTCGAGTTCGCGGTCGTTCCCGGCCAGCAGCGCGCCGAGCGGGGTGGGGCCGAACATCTCGCGCAGGCGTCCGCTGACCGGGTCCAGGCTCCACAGCACGGAGTCGGAGTTGTCGGTGCGCAGCTCGCCGATCACGCGCAGGTCGGCCTCCTCGGTGGAGAGCACGTGCAGCAGGACGACCGCGCGGGCGCCCTCCGGCCCGCCCCCGGGCAGGGGGCGCAGCTCGGCCTCCACCAGGTGGGCGGCCTTGTCGGCGATGTTCAGGCGCAGGCGGGACCGGCGGCCCCGGTGCCCGGCGAGGGCCTCGTCATGGGCGCGGGCGCCGCGCTGCGCGTCGTCACCGTCGAGGAGGTCGAACCAGGCCCCTCCGGCGAGATCGGAGGCGTCGCGGCCGAAGAGTTCGGTGAAGGCCAGGTTGGCGTGCACGATCGCGCCGTCGGCCAGGGCGAGCGCCATGGGCTCGGGGGCGTGGGAGAACGCCTCCGCGAGAGCGCTCTCGGAACCATCGCCTGAAGCGCGTTTTCCGTTCACGTATGACTCATCCTCATGTCGTCTCGGACGTCACACCCGCGCGCAGGCGCGGTCACCCTTGAAACGTTCCGACCGGCTCAGTCTAGTGTCCGGGGCTGGACCGGATCTGGTGCCGGAACGGGGGCAGGGCCGACGCACGCGCCGTCCGGCGTCCGTGTGACCTGGCTGGACGCGGACCCGCGTACTCCATCGGCGCGACGGGAGGGCGGCCGATTCCGCACCCGGGGTCGCACCCGAGCGACCACAGGACCGAAATCGTTACGCCCGTGTGACTCAACAGCGCAGAATGCACTCCGCCACCACTTCCGCCCGCGATCGGGGGTGTCCCCGTGAGGTCCGTGTCCACTCCACAACACGTTCTCATCGCGGCTCGGAAGGGGTGATTCGCCCTCAACGGTAGGGGATGACGGCTGCCCGCGCATCCGTACCGGGGTACCGAGTCCGTGTCCGGCCACGCGGACACCCCTCCATGACGCCCGACAACCGACCGTTTTCGTCGAGTGACCGAATGAGACAGGTTCGGAATGGGATGAATTCGGGCACCTGGCGGGGGCCGCGAAATTCTTCGGTCCCGGGGCGGCCCGAGGGCGGGCCCGGGCGGGGTTCGCCGAACCTCCCCCGGTACACGAGTCGGGGGAGGTTCGCGCCCGGCGCGAGCCTCCCCCGACGGGACCGGCGGCCCCTACTTCCGCTTCTCCCGCTCCTCGGCCTCGGGGTCGGTGTCCACCCCGGCCTCGGACCGCTGCTCAGCGGTGATCGGCGTGGGCGCGCCCGTCAGCGGGTCGCCGCCCGAGGCGGTCTTGGGGAAGGCGATGACCTCGCGGATGGTCGGCTGACCGGCCAGCAGCATGACGATGCGGTCCCAGCCCACGGCCAGGCCGCCGTGCGGCGGCGGGCCGAACTTGAACGCCTCCAGCAGGAAGCCGAACTTCGACTCCGCCTCGGCCTTGCTCAGGCCGATGACGTCGAAGATCCGCTGCTGCATCTCGGCCCGGTGGATACGGATGGAGCCCGAGACCAGCTCGTAGCCGTTGAGCACCAGGTCGAAGGCGCGGGAGTCGGTGCTGCCCGGGTGGTCCTGGAAGTCGGCCTCGTCCTGCACCGCCGGGGCGGTGAAGGGGTGGTGCACCGGCTTCCAGGAGCCCTCCTCGTCGGCCTCCTCGAACAGGGGCATGTCGGTGATCCAGAGGATCTCCCACCGGGAGGTGTCGATCAGGTCGCAGCGCCTGCCGATCTCCAGGCGGGCCGCGCCCAGCAGCTCCTGGCTCGCGGTCCGGGCGCCCGCGGCGAAGAACACCGCGTCGCCCGGCGCGGCGCCGATCTGGGCGGCCAGGCCCCCGCGCTCGGCCTCGGAGAGGTTCTTGGCCACCGGGCCGCCCAGGGAGCCGTCCTCCTGGACGAGCACGTAGGCCAGGCCCTTCGCGCCGCGCGAGCGCGCCCACTCCTGCCAGGCGTCCAGCTCCTTGCGGGTCTGGGAGGCGCCCCCCGGCATGACCACGGCGCCCACGTAGGGGGCCTTGAAGACCCGGAAGGGGGTGTCGGCGAAGTAGGCGGTGACCTCGACCAGCTCCTGACCGAAGCGCAGGTCGGGCTTGTCGGAGCCGAAGCGGTCCATGGCCTCGGCGTAGCGCATGCGCGGGAAGCTCGCGGGCAGCTCGACCCCGCGCACCTCGCGCAGCAGGCGGGTGAACAGCTTCTCGCCGACGGCGAAGAGGTCCTCCTCGTCGACGAAGCTCATCTCCAGATCGATCTGGGTGAACTCCGGCTGGCGGTCCGCGCGCAGGTCCTCGTCGCGGAAGCAGCGGGTGAGCTGGTAGTAGCGCTCCATGCCGCCGACCATGAGCAGCTGCTTGAAAAGCTGCGGGGACTGCGGCAGCGCGTACCAGTGGCCCGGCTGGAGGCGGACCGGAACGAGGAAGTCGCGGGCGCCCTCAGGCGTAGAGCGGGTCATGTAGGGGGTCTCCACGTAGGTGAACCCCAGGTCGCGCATGACCTCGTGGGCGACGTAGGTCGCCTTGGAGCGCAGGCGCAGGTTGTCGGCCATCTCCTGGCGGCGGATGTCCAGGTAGCGGTAGCGCAGCCGGGTCTCCTCGGCCACGTCGGCGGCGCTGTCGAGCTGGAAGGGCAGTGGCGCGGCCTCGCTGAGCACCTCGATCTCGTCGGCGACGACCTCGACGGCGCCGGTGGGGATCTCGGGGTTCTCGTTGCCCTCGGGGCGGACTCGGACCGAGCCGGTGACCTTGACGCAGTACTCGGCGCGCAGGTCGTGGGCGAGGTCGTCCTCACGGACGACGACCTGGACCACCCCGGAGGCCTCGCGCAGGTCGAGGAAGACCACCCCGCCGTGGTCGCGGCGGCGTGCCACCCAACCGGCGAGGACGACGGTCGCGCCTGCGTGCTCGGCGCGCAACGCACCTGCCTCATGCGTGCGTATCAACGGACTACTCCTTCAGCGTCTCTGTTCGTGTCAAGTGTGCCCGACCTGCGCTCGGGTGCGGGCCAGATCCTGCGCACACGGCCTTCGGGCACCCGGCGGGGGGAAGGGCCGGGGGAAGGGCGTGCGAAGCCACCGGCCGACCGCCCTCAGGCGGCGCCGGTGCGGGTATCTCGTCCGCCGTGCGGCCGCGCGGGCGCGCTCGGGCGGCGGGCGCCTCGGTGGTGTGGGGTGGTCATACGTCGTTCCAGCGGGACGGAGAGGGCGGCCTGGACACGGGGTCAGCCGGTGATGTCGCGCAGGTAGGGGTTGGTGGCGCGCTCGCGCTCGACGGTGGTGGCCGGGCCGTGGCCGGGCAGGATCTGGGTGGTGTCGGGACGGCCCAGCACGGCGCTGGCGAGGCTGCGCAGCATGGCGGCGTGGTCGCCGCCGGGGAAGTCGGTGCGGCCGATGGAACCGGCGAAGACCAGGTCCCCGGCGAACATCACGGGGACGCCGTCCTCCGCGGTCACCGTGTACACGACCGATCCGGGGGTGTGGCCGGGGGTGTGCTCGACCCCGAAGTCCAGTCCGGCCAGGGTGAGGGTGTCGCCGCCGCTGACCTCGACCAGGTGCTCGGGTTCGGTGTGGGGGCCCGGGCCCAGCAGGGCGGACAACTGCGCGGCGAAACCGGGGTCCACCCCCGAGGCGGGCTCGGTGAGCAGGCCGCGATCCGCGGCGTGCAGGTGGACGGGGACGCCGTGGCGCGCGCACAGGTCGGCGGCCGACCACACGTGGTCGAAGTGGCCGTGGGTGAGGAGCACCGCGACGGGGGCCAGCCCGTGCTCGGCCAAGACCTTGTCGACCTGTTCGGTGGCCTCCTGGCCGGGGTCGACGATGACGCAGTCGCCGCCCGGGGCCGGTGCGAGCACGTAGCAGTTCGCGGCGAGGGGCCCGGTGGGAAGTGCGGCGATGAGCACGGCGGATGTCGTCCTGTCCTCGGTCGGGTGCGCGGTCGCGGGGCGGCGGGTCCCGGTCCGGACGCAGCGTCCCCCGGGTGCAGCCTATCGAGGCGGGACGGGGGCGGCGACCCGGTCGTCGTGCCCGGGTACGCGTTTGATCACCATTCGATCACCGCGCGCGGCTGGCCTCTTTGCCAAACCGCGTGGTAATGCCATATTGGTCACCGTCCTTGGTGCGTGCCGGGGCCCCGACCTGCGCCAGCGCTGGGCGGGAGGGCGGCCCGTACCCCGCGCCCGAGGACGCGCGGACCCGCGTGATCTGCGCAGACGTGAATTCACGGCGCGGCGCCTCCCACCGGATCGCGGGGATATCGTGCTCAGCACGGTGGTTCCCATCGCGAACCGGCGAGGAGTGCGACGCGACGACCCGAACCCGCCCCACGGCCGGGTTCATGACAGCAGGAGGACACGGTGACCACGGACCCTTGGGGCCGCGTAGACGACGAAGGCACGGTCTACGTGCGCACGAGCGAAGGCGAGCGGGTCGTCGGATCGTGGCAGGCGGGGGCGCCGGAGGAGGCTCTGGCCTTCTTCCGGCGCAAGTACGACTCCCTGGTCACCGAGGTGGAGCTGCTGGAGAACCGGCTCCGCAACACCGACCTGTCCGCCTCCGCCGCGATGTCGAACATCGACAAGCTGCGCGACGCGGTCCGGGAGGCCAACGCGGTCGGCGACCTGGAGTCGCTGATGGGGCGCCTGGACGCGCTGGCGGGCCGTGCCGAGGAGCGCAAGGTCGAGCAGAAGCAGGCCCAGGAGCAGGCGCGCGGCCAGGCCCGGGAAGTCAAGGAGCGCATCGTCGCCGAGGCCGAGCGGGTCGCGGTGGAGACGACGCACTGGAAGTCCGGCGGTGAGCGGATGCTCCAGCTCATCGAGGAGTGGAAGAAGGCCCCGCGGGCCGACCGGCCCACCGAGCAGGCGCTGTGGAAGCGCATGTCGGCGGCGCGCAACTCCTTCTCCAAGCGGCGCAAGGCCTACTTCGCCAACCTGGACCAGGAGCGCGAGTCGGTGCGCGTGGAGAAGGAGCGCATCGTGGTGGAGGCCGAGGCCCTGTCGGGCTCCACCGACTGGGGTGCCACCGCCCGCGCCTACCGCGACCTCATGCAGCGCTGGAAGCGCAGCGGCCGGGCGGACCGGGCGAGCGAGGACAAGCTGTGGACGCGCTTCAAGGCCGCGCAGGACACCTTCTTCGACGCGCGCAACGCGACCTTCGCCGAGCGCGACGCCGAACTGCGGGTCAACGCCGAGGCCAAGGAGCGGATCCTGGCCGAGGCCCGGACGGAGATCCCGAAGATCTCCGACCCGCGCCGGGCGCGCGCGCGGCTGCGCGACTTCCAGGACGCCTGGGAGGAGGCCGGTGAGCTGCCGCGCGACGTGCGCGACCAGCTGGAGGGCGCCTTCCGCCAGATCGAGGACGGCGTGCGCCGGGCCGAGGACGCCGAGTGGGAGCGCAGCAACCCCGAGGCGCGGGCCCGCGCCAGGGACACGGCCGCGCAGCTGGCGGCGGCGATCGCCGACCTGGAGGCCAAGCTCGCCAAGGCCAGGGACAGGGGCGACGAGCGCCGCGTCAGGGAGTACGAGGACGCGCTGGAGGCCCGCCGCTCGTGGCTGGCCGAGGCGGAGAAGGCCCTCGACGAGCTGAGCTGAGCCCGCCGGACGGGCCGCGCCCCTGGGCGCGGCCCGTCCGTTTGCGCGGCCCCGGGTCAGCCGCGCGGCCCGGCGACCGGTTCGGGCTCCTCCGCGGGCGCGTGCGCGGTCCCGGCGGGCACCGGCTCCGACCCGGACCGGGGACCGGCCTCGGGCCGCGCCCCGGCGTCGGGCACGCGTGCGGTCCCGTGCTCCCCTCCCGGTTCGTTCTCCCCCGTGTCCGAGCCGGATACCCGGGCACCGCGCGCGGTGGCGGGGACGGGCGCCGCCCGGTGGAGGATCAGCGTCTCCAGCACGATCCGCGGCCGGTCCGCGGTCCCCTCCGCCGCCGCGGCGGTTCCGGCCCCGGCGGGCTCCCGGGCCGCGCCCAAGACCGCCTTCTCCGCTCCGACGTCCGCGCGGACGGGCGCCGTCCGCGCCTCGGGCTCCCCCTCCCGAAGGTCCCGGGTGTTGCGGTGGCGCGCCAGGCCGCCGACGCACAGCGCCACCGAGGCCGCGAAGGCCAGTCCCGTGACCACCCACACCGGCGGCACCGCCGCGTGGACTCGGTGCACGGCCGCGTCACAGGAGACCAGCACCGCTCCCGGTTCCGGGCGCGCGCAGACCGTGGCGACCGGGTGCTCTCCCCCGCCGCGGACCCCGGTGACCTCTCCGGTGAACCGCATGCTCGCGCGGGCGCCGGGCTCCAGGGACCGCGACCAGGTCACCCGCCCCTCCCCCGGCTCGGCCCCGGACGTCCCCGAGACGTAGCGCACGGTCGGGGGCAGGAACTGCACGATCTCGGCCCCGGACACCGCCTCGTCACCATCGTTGCGCACGTCGACCGTGTAGTGGATCCGGTCGCCCGGGCCCAGCCGCTGCGCTTCGGAGCGGGACTCCAGGGCCACGTGCAGGCTGTCCGCGCCGGGCACGACCTCCCCTCCCCTGCCTCCCGACCCGTCGGGTGCGTGGTGGGTGCCGGGCAGGGCGAGCAGGGCCACCAGCCCCACCGCAGACACCGCCGTTGCTACGGCCATGGTCTCCTCCGCGTACGAGCACAGAAATGACATTACGTCTATACGGAATAACACGGAGTAGTCACTTCGATCGTGCGCCATGCGGAGGAACCCGGAACACGCGAAAGGGCGCGCGCGGCCGGTGACGGCCGTGCGCGCCCCCAGGCCCCCTCGCGGGGACCGGCGCCGCGGATGCGGGTCAGACGCCCACGAAGGAGCGCAGCGCGGCGGCGCGCTCGGTGCTCTCCCACGTGAACTCGGGCAGCTCACGGCCGAAGTGGCCGTACGCGGCGGTGCGGGAGTAGATCGGGCGCAGCAGGTCCAGATCGCGCACGATGGCGGCCGGACGCAGGTCGAAGACCTCCTTGACGGCCTTCTCGATCAGCTCCGGCGCGACCTTCTCGGTGCCGAAGGTCTCGATGAACACGCCGACCGGGTGCGCCTTGCCGATGGCGTAGGCCACCTGGACCTCGGCACGCTCGGCGAGCTCGGCCGCGACGATGTTCTTGGCGACCCAGCGGGTGGCGTAGGCGGCCGAACGGTCCACCTTCGACGGGTCCTTGCCGGAGAAGGCGCCGCCGCCGTGGCGGGCGTAGCCGCCGTAGGTGTCCACGATGATCTTGCGGCCCGTGAGGCCGGCGTCTCCCATGGGGCCGCCGATCTCGAACCTGCCGGTGGGGTTGACCAGGAGCCGGTAGTCGTCGGACTCCAAGCCGTAGGCGGCCACGACCGGCTCGATCACGTGCTCGCGGATGTCGGGGGCGAGCATCTCGTCGAGGTTGATGTCGGCCGAGTGCTGGCTGGAGACCACGACGGTGTCGAGGCGGACCGGGGTCTGGCCGTCGTACTCGACCGTGACCTGGGTCTTGCCGTCCGGGCGCAGGTAGGGCACCGTGCCGTTGCGGCGGACCCCGGCCAGGCGCTCGGAGAGGGAGTGCGCCAGCTTGATCGGCAGCGGCATGAGCTCGGGCGTCTCGCGGTTGGCGTAGCCGAACATCAGGCCCTGGTCGCCCGCGCCCTGCCGGTTGAGGGCGTCGTCCTCGTTGTCGACGCGCGCCTCGTAGGCGGTGTCGACGCCCTGGGCGATGTCGGGGGACTGCGCGTCGATGGAGACGTTGACCCCGCAGGAGTCACCGTCGAACCCCTTGGCGGAGGAGTCGTAGCCGATCTCGAGGATCTTTCCGCGCACGATGGCGGGGATGTCGACGTAGGTCTGGGTGGTGACCTCGCCCGCGATGTGGACCTGACCGGTGGTGATCAGCGTCTCGACCGCGACCCGGCTGCGCGGATCGTGGGTGAGCATCGCGTCGAGGATCGCGTCACTGATCTGGTCGGCCATCTTGTCGGGATGGCCTTCGGTGACCGACTCGGAGGTGAAAAGGCGGCGGGACACGTTGCGTGACTCCTTGCAGCGGCTGCTGGCTGACATGTGCCGGTGCGGCACGGGCGCCCCCGGCTGCCTGCCGGGGCGGCCAATACCGACCGACGGGGTTGGTTATCGGTCCACTGTAACGGGACTGCTGGGGGCGGGCACCCCGCGGACGACCTCCCCGGTCGTCACGGGTGCACGTTGAAGTGTGACGTACTCAGCGGTGGGAATCCAGTCCTGGGAACCCGCGGTTCGGCCGGGCCCCGCCGGGCGGGCGCTTCAGCCCAGGCGCGGCAGGACCAGGTCCCAGACGCGGTCGGCGAGGTCCTCCTTGGGCCCGGTGGGCACGTCCACCGCGCTGCCGTCCGAGCCCAGGATGACGGCCTGGTTGTCCTCGGTCCCGAACGCGCGCCCGCCGCCGACCTGGTTGACCACGAGCAGGTCGCAGCCCTTGCGCGCCAGTTTGGCGCGGCCGTTGGCGATCACGTCGTCGGTCTCGGCGGCGAAGCCCACGACGGTCTGCGCCAGCCCCTCGGCGTCGCGGGAGGCGACCAGCCCGGCGAGGATGTCGGGGTTCTCGGCCAGCTCGATCGGCGCGGGGGACGCGCCGGGCCTCTTCTTGATCTTGGAGGCGGCGCTGGCGACCGGCCGGAAGTCGGCCACCGCGGCGCTCATCACGATCGCGTCCGCGCCGACGCGTTCGGCCTCCACGGCCTCGGCCAGCTCCACGGCCGAGCCCGCCCGCACGACGCGCACCCCGGCCGGGTCGGGCAGGGAGACGTTGGCGGCGACCAGGGTCACGTCGGCGCCGCGGGCGGCGGCGGTGCGCGCCAGGGCGTACCCCTGCTTGCCCGAGGAGTGGTTGCCCAGGAAGCGGACCGGGTCGACGGCCTCGCGGGTGCCGCCGGCGGAGACGACCACGCGACGTCCGGCCAGGTCGGGCGCGGCGGTGCCGCGGCGCAGCACGAGACGGGCGGCCTCGAACAGCTCGGAGGGCTCGGGCAGGCGCCCGCGTCCGGTGTCGGCGCCCGTCAGGCGGCCCACGGCCGGATCGAGGACGACGGCGCCGCGCGAGCGCAGGGTGGCCACGTTGGCCCGCGTGGCGGGGTGCTCCCACATCTCCGTGTGCATCGCGGGCGCGAACACCACCGGACAGCGCGCGGTGAGCAGGGTGTTGGTGAGCAGGTCGTCGGCCAGGCCCGCGGCGGCCCTGGCGAGGATGTTGGCGGTGGCCGGGGCCACGAACACCAGGTCGGCCTCCTGGCCGATGCGCACGTGCGGGACCTCGTGGACCCCGTCCCACACGCCGGTGGCGACGGGCTGGCCGGACAGGGCGGCCCAGGTGGGCTCACCGACGAAGCGCAGGGCCTCGGCGGTGGGCACGACCCGGACCCGGTGGCCGGACTCGGTCAGGCGGCGCAGCAGTTCGCAGACCTTGTAGGCGGCGATGCCGCCGCCGACGCCGAGGACCACGCGGGGAACGTTTGTGTCACTCACAGAAAGGAGTTCTACCAGCCCCAGGCCGCCCCGCGCGCGCCAGGGGCGCGGCGGGCGGTCCCGAGCCCCGTGCGGGCTCGCGGGCACGCGGGGAAGGCGGGTCAGGAACCCTCGTAGGGCTCCGCGGTGAGCAGGCCGGACCTGACCTCGCGCAGCGCGATGGACAGCGACTTCTCCTGGACCTGGGTCTCCACCAGCGGGCCGACGTACTCCAGCAGGCCCTCGCCCAGCTGGGCGTAGTAGGCGTTGATCTGGCGGGCCCGCTTGGAGGCCATGGTGACCAGGCTGTACTTGCTGTCCACCAGCTCCAGCAGATCGTCGATCGGCGGGTTGGTGATGCCTTCGGCGACGGGCTCGGTACCAGCCACTTGATTACCCCCAGGAATGGTCCGCGGCTCGTCGCGGAGCCGCGGTGGACGGACGTTGGGGCGCCGTCGGGACGGTTCCCGGCGCGGCGCGGACGGCGCGGACCCTGCGGGGCCGGCCGCTATCACACCTTGGGCGCGGTGATCAACGCTAGCAGCTCGTCGCCCACTTCCCGCACGGACGTGTTGACGAGGGTGGTGTCGAACTCCTTCTCGGCGGCCAGCTCGACCCTGGCCACGTCCAGGCGGCGCTGGATCACCTCGTCGGACTCGGTGCCGCGTCCGGTGAGGCGGCGCACCAATTCCTCCCAGGAGGGAGGGGCGAGGAAGACGTGCAGGGCGTCGGGCATGGACTCGCGCACCTGGCGGGCGCCCTGGAGCTCGATTTCCAGCAGGACGGGCACTCCGGCGCGCAGGCGCTCCTCGACGGGACGGCGCGGGGTGCCGTAGCGGTTGCCCGCG
This sequence comes from Nocardiopsis sp. RV163, assembly GCF_001029525.1. Classification (NCBI taxonomy): domain Bacteria; kingdom Bacillati; phylum Actinomycetota; class Actinomycetes; order Streptosporangiales; family Nocardiopsidaceae; genus Nocardiopsis; species Nocardiopsis sp. RV163. Next base: position 20,549 of record NZ_LEKI01000058.1, read on the forward strand.
AACTGGGCCCACTCCAGGAGCTGGTCCTCGGCGACGAGGCGGTCGAACTCCTCGTCGGTGACGAAGTGGTACTGGACGCCGTCCTGTTCGCCCGGGCGGGGTCGGCGCGTGGTGACCGAGACCGAGAGCCACACGTCGGGGTTCTCACGGCGCAGGTGGGCCACCACCGTGCTCTTGCCCACACCCGAGGGTCCGGACAGCACGGTCAGCCGCTTCTGCGCCGGGCGGGACTGGGATCCGGGATCGGGCATGTGTGTTCGAGGCTTCCCTTCGGGCCCGCCCGCCACGGGCGGGGCCGTGGCCCTCGCGTCGCGCTCCGGCGGGCCGAAGCCGGTCCGGGCGCCGTCACCGTGCGGGCGGTCTGGTGTGCGGGGTGTCCGCGTACGGTCGCGGGAAGCTTCCTTTATACCACCGGGCCGCAGCACGGCCGACGGTCACCACCCACCCCGCAACACACCGCGCCCGGGGTAAACAGGGCCGCAGCACGGCCGACGGTCACCACCCGCCCCGCAACACACCGCGCCCGGGGTAAACAGGGCCGCAGCACGGCCGACGGTCACCACCCGCCCCACAACGCACCGCGCCCGGGACAAACACAGGGCCGCGGCACGGCCGACGGTCACCACCCGCCCCGCAACACACCGCGCCCGGGACAAACACAGGGCCGCGGCACGGCGGACGGTCGTGACCTGGGGCCACCCGTCCGCCGACCGCGGCCCGTCCTGGCTCACCGGGGGTCGGCCGCTGTCGCGGCGTGGTGTGCGCCGCGGCTGTGGGGGACGCGGCGGACCGGTGCACTGCGTTCAGGTGCTGCTCGGTACTGCTGGGTGTTGCGGGTACTGCCTGGTGCTACTTGGTGAGGTCGCCGAACTCGGCCTCGAGGGCGGCGCGCTGGTTGGTTCCCAGACCGCGGACACGGCGCGACTCGGCGATGTTGAGCCGCTCCATGATCTGCTTGGCCCGGACCTTGCCGACGCCGGGAAGGGATTCGAGCAGCGCCGAAACCTTCATCTTGCCGATGACGTCGTCCTTGAGGCCGTTGGAAAGGACCTCGGACAGCGAGATGCCGCCGTTCTTCAGTTTGTTCTTGACCTCCGCGCGCTCTTTTCTGGCCTTGGCGGCCTTGGCCAGAGCCGCGGTGCGCTGTTCGGGTGTCAGGGGAGGAAGGGCCACGCCGGGTCACCTCGGTTTTCTACTCGTTTGTAGAGGGCGGACGCCTGCGCAAGTTAGTAGGTCTGACCCCTGTTAGGCAACGCAAAGTGCCCTTTCAGCGGCTATTTCGTCGAACTAACTACTGAGAGTTGTTATTCGACTGCACTGCGAGACGAAAACCAGGACTTTAGTCCCGATTGAAGGAAGTACGAAGGGTGCCACCAGCGCAGGTCACACAGGGGTGACGCGGGTCACTCCCGGCAGTACACGGCAAGTTTCGGACACGCCGAATTAGTAACCGACAGCGACACATAATCGGCCCTGTCGAACCCCTGTGCACCGGTTCGTCTCCCCGATCCGTCGATCCCTTGGCCCAACACCTCCGGACACCGTCGATGGGCGCCCGCGCGGCGCCCCCGCCCTTCGCTCCCTAGACGCGCACGCCCGCCCTGCGCACGGCCGCCGCGAGGTAGGCCGCCGCCGCCCCCGGGTCCGGCGCTCGGGTGATGGGGCGGCCGATGACCAGCAGGTCCGCGCCCGCCGCCAAGGCCTCCTCCGGTGTCGCCACGCGCGACTGGTCGCCCTTGTCCGCCCCCGCCGGGCGCACGCCCGGCGTGATGAGGGTGACGTCCGGTCCGACCTCGGAGCGGAGCAGGGCCACCTCATGGGGCGAGCAGACCAGCGCGCGTGCCCCGGCGCCCACCGCCATGACGGCCAGGCGCCGCACCGCGTCGCGGGTCGGGCCGAGCAGCCCCACCTGCTCCAGGTCGCCCTCGTCCATGGAGGTGAGCACCGTCACGGCGGCGATCCTGGTCTCCGGCGCGGCCTCCACGGCGGCCCGGACCATGTCCGCCCCTCCCCCGGCGTGGACCGTCAGGATCGAGGGACGCAGGCCGGCGACGCTTCGCGCGGCGCCGGCGACCGTGGCCGGGATGTCGTGCAGCTTCAGGTCGAGGAAGACCCCCACCCGGCTGGCTCCGCGCACAGCGCTGACCACGTCGGGCCCGTAGCGCAGGTAGAGCTCCAGACCCACCTTGACCGTGCTCACGTGCGGCGCGACCGCGGAGGCCCAGGTGGCCGCGGTCTCCAGGTCCCTGGCGTCGAGCGCCACGGCGATGGGCGCGGAGGGCGCGCTGGTCTCGGTCATGTCGGTATCTCCCATCGTGTGCCGCCGACCGGGGTCGGCGCGTGCAAGGCACGGACGTACTTGCGGACGTGCTTACCGCGGCACCTGAGAATGCACGTTCCCTGTCATGTGCACACCATCAAGTGTGCGATTCCCCGGATGGGCCGCTTCATGCGCCCCAACCGTGTCACTTCCCCGTAACGGCCTCCCAGACGGCCGCAGACGGGACGTAGCGGTCAGGACAGTGGTAGAGACCAATTGCGCGTGTTTGGTCGCACAGCGCCATCTGAACGCCGTTCAGGCCGGTCAGGGCCCTTGTGCGCCGCGTACCCGACCTGTCACGCCCCCACACCCGTCCGGTGCGCGGCGCCCACCAGGTCGGCGGCCCGCCTCAGCCCGCGGGCCTCCAACAGCTCGGTGAACTCGCGGAGCACCCGGGCGCACGCCGAGGGGTCGGAGAAGTTGACCGTGCCGACCGCCACCGCGGAGGCCCCGGCCGCCATGAACTCCATCACGTCGGCGCCCGTGCGGACCCCGCCCATCCCGACGATGGGCACGTCCGGGAGCGCCTCGTGCACCCGGTAGACGCACCCCACCGCCAGCGGGCGGATCGCCGGCCCCGACAGTCCTCCCATCCCCCCGGCCACCGCCGGGCGCAGCGTGCGCGTGTCCACGGCCATGCCGCGCACGGTGTTGACCATGGACAGCCCGTCCGCGCGCGCCTCCACGCACGCGGCGGCCAGCTCCACCACGTCGGGGACGTCGGCGGCGAGCTTGGCCAGCACCGGCAGCCCCGAACGGGTGTGGGAGCGCACCGTGCGCACCACCGCCGCGGCCTGGGCGGCGTCGTCCACGTAGCGGCGCCCGGCGGGGTCGGACGGGTCCGGGCTGGAGAGGTTGACCTCGATCGCGCTCACCCCGTCGGCGGCGGAGACGCGCCTGGCGAGTTCGCCGAACTCGGCCATGCCGGTGCCCGCCACGGAGACGATCGCCCGCCCGCCTCGGGAGAGCAGCCAGGGCAGGTCCCGTTGGAGGAACACGTCCACTCCCGGGCCCTGCATCCCCGTCGTGCTGAGCATCCCGCTGGGCGTCTCGGCCATGCGCGGTGAGGGGCGCCCGGCGTGGGGTTCCAGCATCACCGACTTGGTGGTGACGGCGCCGATCGAGGCGATGTCGAAGAACTGGGCCAGCTCGCGGCCCGATCCGGCGCACCCTGCGGCGGTGACCACGGGGTTGGGCAGCTCCCAGCCGCCCAGCCGGGTCCTGAGGTCTGCGTTCAACTCTCTCACCCACTGTCTGGTGGTGGTCGGTCCCGGAGCGGGGCCGGGCCCCTCAGGCGATGTCGCGGGCCGTCTCCGCGGCGCGGGCCGCGCTGGAGCCCTTCCAGCCTGGGGCGCCCAGGGCGTCGAAGGGGATCGTGCCCACGTCGTCGAAGCGCACCTGCTCGCCCCGGAAGACCGGGCCGTCCACGCAGGAACGGACCATGCGGGTGATCCCGTCCTCACCCACGACCGGGATGACGCAGGTCATGCAGATCCCGGTGCCGCAGGCCATGGTCTCCTCCACCGCCACCTGGACGGGGATGCCGTGGCCGGCCGCCACGGAGGTGACCGCGCGCAGCATCGGCATGGGGCCGCAGGCGTAGACGGCGTCGGACCGGCACTCCTCGATCACCCTGCCCAGGACGTCGGTGACGCGACCGCGGGTGCCGAAGGAGCCGTCGTCGGTGGTGAAGGCGGCCGTCTCGGCGATGCGGCGGGCGGTGATGGCGCTGAACACCCGGTCGGCGGAGGCGGCGCCGAGCACGAAGTCCACCCGGCAGCCGCGCCTGCGCAGCGACTGGGCGAGCGGGAACAGCGGGGCGCTGCCCGAGCCGCCGCCCACCAGCACGCAGTTGACCGGCTCGCGGGGCAGCGGGAAGGGGCGGCCCAGGGGGCCGACCACGTCCAGCAGGTCGCGGGAGCGCCGCTCCGAGAGCCAGGCGGTGCCGGTGCCGCGCACCGAGAACAGGAACTCGACGGTGCCGCCGTAGTCGGGTTTGACGTCGTGGACGGCGAAGGGGCGGCGCAGCAGGGTGCTGGAGTGGTCCCCGCCGACGGCCACCGACACGAACTGCCCGGAGCGGAACCGCTCGGCTATGCCCGGGGCGACCACGGTGATGGCGTAGTAGGCGTCCATCCTGCGTACGTTCAGCACGGGGCACCTGGTCTGCACCGGTCCGTTGTCGCTCATCAGGTCGTGGCGCCCGAGCCCGGTGTCGCGGACACCCGGGCGTCGGCGCCGCCCTCCCCCCTCTGGGATTCCTGCGTCGTCCTGTGCGCCAACCGTATAGGCGGGGGCGCCGTGGACACACCGTCCACGGCGCCCCCGACCGCAGCCCCACCCCCGTCCCCGGACCGAAGCGGAGCGCAGGTCCAAAGCCGAACGGCCTAAGACCTGTTCTTCGAACCGGTCCCAGCTTGCGGGGGTCGGTTCGGGCGCCCACGGGGTTCTGGATGTGCCGGAGACGGGTTCCCGTGGGAGAACCGCGCCGTAGGCGTCGGTTGAGGGCGGTGGCGGGCGACGGGTGGGCACGAGCGAACCCGCCGCAGGCACCGAAGGTTCCCGTTCTCCGGGCGCCCGAACACGGACCGGACCGGAGCGCAGGTCCAAAGCCGAACGGCCTAAGACCTGTTCTTCGAACCGGTCCCAGCTTGCGGGGGTCGGTTCGGGCGCCCACGGGGTTCTGGATGTGCCGGAGACGGGTTCGCGAGGAACGAGCGAACCCGCCGCAGGCACCGAAGGTTCCCGTTCTCCGGGCGCCCGAACACGGACCGAAGCGGAGCGGAGGTCCAAAAGAACACTGCCTAGGCCCGGCTGGCGGTGAGGGTGCTCGCGTGCTCCTGGAGGGAGCGCACGCCGAGGTCGCCGCGCACCCGCGCCTCGATGGCCTGGACCGCGGCGGCCAGGCCCTGCACGGTGGTGACGCTGGGCACTCGGCGCACCACGGCCGCGGTGCGGATCTCGTAGCCGTCCAGGCGCGGTCCGGCCTGCCCCGCGCTGCCGAAGGGCGTGTTGACGATGAGGTCGACGCCCCCCGAGTGGATGAGCTGCACGATGGTGGGCTCGCCCGCCGGGCCGCTGCCCTCGCTGTGCTTGCGCACCACGGTGGCGTGCACGCCGTTGCGGCGCAGGACCACGGCGGTGCCCTCGGTGGCCAGGATCTCGAAGCCGAGGTCGGCCAGGCGCTTGACCGGGAAGATCATCGAGCGCTTGTCGCGGTTGGCCACCGAGACGAACACCCGGCCCCGCTCGGGCAGGGAGTCGTTCAGGGCCAACTGCGACTTGGCGTAGGCGGAGCCGAACTCGGTGTCCAGGCCCATGACCTCGCCGGTGGAGCGCATCTCGGGGCCGAGGATGGTGTCGACCCCCTCGCCCTCCTTGTCGATGAAGCGGTTGAAGGGCAGCACCGCCTCCTTCACCGACACCGGGGCGTCCGCGGGCAGGTCGCCGCCGTCGCCGCGTGCGGGCAGCATGCCCTCCTCCCGCAGTTCGGCGATGGTGGCCCCTGCCATGACGCGGGCGGCGGCCTTGGCCAGCGGCACCGCGGTGGCCTTGGACACGAACGGCACGGTGCGCGAGGCGCGCGGGTTGGCCTCCAGGACGTTGAGCACTCCGGAGGCGAGCGCGTACTGGACGTTGATCAGCCCGCGCACGCCCGTGCCTCGGGCGATGGCCTCGGTCGAGTAGCGGATGCGCTCGATGTCCTCGCGGCCCAGGGTGATGGAGGGCAGGGTGCACGCCGAGTCGCCGGAGTGGATACCGGCCTCCTCGATGTGCTCCATGACCCCGCCCAGGTACAGGTCGCGGCCGTCGTAGAGGGCGTCGACGTCGATCTCGATGGCGTCGTCGAGGAAGCGGTCGATGAGCACCGGGTGCTCGGGGCTCACCTCGGCGTTGCGCTCGATGTAGTCGGCGAGCATCGTCTCGCTGTAGACGATCTCCATGCCGCGGCCGCCCAGCACGTAGGAGGGGCGGACCATGACGGGGTAGCCGATCTCGTCCGCGGCGGCCTTGGCCTCGGCGAAGGAGTGGGCGGTGCCGTACTTGGGCGCGGGCAGCCCGGCGTCGGCGAGGACCTTGCCGAACGCGCCGCGGTCCTCGGCCAGGTCGATGGCCTCGGGGCTGGTGCCGATGATCGGCACCCCGGCGTCCTTGAGTCGGCGGGCCAGGCCGAGCGGGGTCTGGCCGCCCAGTTGGACGATGACCCCGACGACCGGTCCGGCGGCCTGCTCGGCGCGTACGACCTCCAGCACGTCCTCCAGGGTGAGCGGCTCGAAGTAGAGCCGGTCGCTGGTGTCGTAGTCGGTGGAGACCGTCTCGGGGTTGCAGTTGACCATCACGGTCTCGTACCCGGCGTCGGAGAGGGCGAAGGAGGCGTGGACGCAGGAGTAGTCGAACTCCACGCCCTGGCCGATCCGGTTGGGCCCCGACCCCAGGATGACGATCTTGGGCCGGTCGCCCGTGGGGACCTCGGTCTCCTCGTCGTAGCTGGAGTACAGGTAGGGCGTGCGGGCCTCGAACTCGGCTGCGCAGGTGTCCACGGTCAGGTAGACGGGGTGGACGCCCAGGGCGTGGCGCAGCTCGCGGACCACGTCCTCGCTGCGGCCGGTGATCTGGCCGATCTGGAGGTCGGAGAAGCCCAGCCCCTTGACCTGGCGCAGCAGGTCGGCGTCGAGCTTGGGTGCGTCGGCCAGGACGCGGGCCGCCTCCTCCAGGCGCAGCATCTGGTCCACGAACCAGGGGTCGATGCGGGTGGCCTCGTGGACCTCCTCGACGGTGGCCCCGGCGCGCAGGGCCTGCTGGACCTGGCGCAGGCGGTGCTCGGTGGGGGTGGCGGCCAGGCGCAGCAGCTCGTCCTTGTCGCCGGGCTCGCCCTCCCAGGTCAGGCCGACGCCCTTCTTCTCCAGGGAGCGCATGGCCTTCTGGAGGGCCTCGGGGAAGGAGCGGCCGATGGCCATGGCCTCGCCCACCGACTTCATGGTGGTGGTCAGGCCGGAGTCGGCGCCGGGGAACTTCTCGAAGGCGAAGCGGGGCACCTTGACGACGACGTAGTCGAGCGTGGGCTCGAAGCTGGCCGGGGTCTCCCGGGTGATGTCGTTGGGGATCTCGTCCAGGGTGTAGCCGACGGCGAGCTTGGCGGCGATCTTGGCGATCGGGAAGCCGGTGGCCTTGGAGGCCAGAGCCGAGGAGCGCGACACGCGCGGGTTCATCTCGATGACGATGACCCGGCCGGTGGTGGGGTGGACGGCGAACTGGATGTTGCAGCCGCCGGTGTCCACGCCGACCTCGCGGATGACGGCGATGCCGATGTCGCGCAGCTTCTGGTACTCGCGGTCGGTGAGGGTCATGGCGGGGGCGACGGTGATGGAGTCGCCGGTGTGCACGCCCATGGGGTCGAGGTTCTCGATGGAGCACACGACCACGACGTTGTCGTTGGTGTCGCGCATCAGCTCCAGCTCGTACTCCTTCCAGCCGAGGATGGACTCCTCCAGGAGCACCTCGGTGGTCGGGGAGAGCGCCAGGCCCTGCCCGGCGATGCGGCGCAGCTCGGCCGCGTCGTGGGCGAAGCCCGAGCCCGCGCCGCCCATGGTGAAGGAGGGGCGCACGACGACCGGGTAGGAGAGCTCCTCGGCCGCGGCCAGGCACTCCTCCAGGGTGTGGCAGATGCGTGAGCGGGCGGACTCGCCGCCGATGCGCTCGACGATGCCCTTGAAGCTCTCGCGGTCCTCGCCGGACTGGATGGCCTCGATGTTGGCGCCGATGAGCTCGACGCCGTACTTGGCGAGGACGCCGGCCTCGTCCAGGGCGACGGCGGCGTTGAGGGCGGTCTGCCCGCCCAGGGTGGGCAGGAGGGCGTCGGGGCGCTCCTTGGCGATGATCTTCTCGATCATCTCGGTGGTGATCGGCTCGACGTAGGTGGCGTCGGCGATCTCCGGGTCGGTCATGATCGTGGCCGGGTTGGAGTTGACCAGGATGACCCGCAGGCCCTCGGCCCGCAGAACCCGGCAGGCCTGGGTGCCCGAGTAGTCGAACTCGGCCGCCTGCCCGATCACGATCGGGCCGGAGCCGATCACGAGGACGGATGAAAGGTCACTACGGCGCGGCATGCTCTGCTTCCTCTTGCTACTTGGCAGCCGGAGCGGGCTGGGCGGACATCAGGTCGACGAACGCGTCGAAGAGTTCGGCGGCGTCGTGGGGGCCGGCGGCGGCCTCCGGGTGGAACTGGACGCTGAACGCGGGGCGGTCCAGCAGCCGCAGCCCCTCGACGACGCGGTCGTTGAGGCCGATGTGGCTGACCTCGGCCCGGCCGTAGGGGGTGTCGAAGGGCTCGTCGAGGGGGGCGTCGACGGCGAAGCCGTGGTTCTGGCTGGTGATGGCGACCCTGCCGGAGCGGGTGTCGATCACCGGCTGGTTGACGCCCCGGTGCCCGAAGGGCAGCTTGTAGGTGCCCAGGTCCAGGGCGCGGCCCAGGATCTGGTTGCCGAAGCAGATGCCGAAGAGCGGCCTGCCCGCGTCCAGGACGCCGCGCATGGCTGTGACGGGTGCGTCGGCGGTGGCCGGGTCGCCGGGGCCGTTGCTGAAGAACACCCCGTCCGGGTCCAGCGCGAGGATGTCCTCGGCGGTGGCGGTGGCGGGCAGCACGGTGACCCGGCAGCCCCGCTCGGCCAGGCGCTGGGGGGTCATGGCCTTGATGCCCAGGTCCACGGCGGCGACGTGGAAGCGGGCGGGGACCCCCTCGGGCGGCAGGACCTCGTAGGGCTCGCCGGTGCTGACCTCGGCGGCCAGGTCGGCCCCGGCCATGGCGGGCTGCTGCCGCACGCGCTCCAGCAGGGCCCCCGGGTTCGTCTCGGTGGTGCTGATGGCGGCGCGCATGACGCCCTTGTCGCGCAGGTGGCGGGTGAGGGCGCGGGTGCCGGTGAGGGCGATGCCGACCACGCCCTGGCGGCGCAGCTCCTCGTCCAGGGTGCGCTCGGCCCGCCAGTTGGAGGTGATGCGGGCGGGTTCGCGGACGACGTACCCGGCGACCCAGACGCGGCCGGACTCGGGGTCGTCGTCGTTGACGCCGGTGTTGCCGATGTGGGGGGCGGTCATCACCACGATCTGGCGGTGGTAGGAGGGGTCGGTGAGGGTCTCCTGGTAGCCGGTCATGCCGGTGTTGAAGACCGCCTCGCCGAAGGTCTCCCCGGTGGCGCCGAAGGATCGGCCGTGGAAGACCCGGCCGTCCTCGAGTACCAGAATCGCGGGTCCGCTCTCGGACACGTTCGCCCCCTCCTCCGCCGGGCCGTCGGCGGCCCGGGTGTTCTGTTCTGTGCTCACTGGATCTTCCCCTCCAGGACGGTCGGGGCGCCGCGCAGGAACGTGGCGCGCACCCGGCCGGGCAGGGTCATGCCCCGGAAGGGGGTGTTGCCGCTCTTGCTGGCCATGGCCGCTCCGTCCACGTCGACGGCGGCGGCCGGGTCGTACAGGACCACGTTGGCGGGCTGGCCGACCGCCAGGTCACGGCCGTGGTCGTGGACTCGGCCGATGCGGGCCGGTGCCGCGGACATGCGGTCGGCGACGTCGGACCAGGTCAGCAGACCGGTGTCGACCATCGTGCGCTGCACGACCGCCAACGCCGTCTCCAGTCCGACCATTCCCATGGCGGCGGTGGACCACTCGGTCTCCTTGGCCTCCGCGGGGTGGGGGGCGTGGTCGGTGGCGACGATGTCGATGGTGCCGTCGGCCAGGCCCTCGCGCAGCGCCTGGACGTCGTCGGCGGTGCGCAGGGGCGGGTTGACCTTGTAGACGGGATCGTAGCCCTCCACCAGCTCCTCTGTCAGCAGGAGGTGGTGGGGCGTGACCTCGGCGGTGACGTCGCAGCCGCGGGCCTTGGCCCAGCGGATGATGTCGACCGAGCCCCTGGTCGAGACGTGGCACACGTGCAGGCGCGAGCCCACGTGCTGGGCTAGCAGGCAGTCGCGGGCGATGATCGCCTCCTCGGCGACCGCGGGCCAGCCGGGCAGGCCGAGGCGGTCGGAGACGCAGCCCTCGTTCATCTGGGCGCCCTGGGTCAGGCGCGGCTCCTGGGCGTGCTGGGCGATGACGCCGTCGAAGGCCTTGACGTACTCCAGGGCGCGGCGCATGAGCAGGGCGTCGGAGACGCAGATGCCGTCGTCGGAGAAGACGCGCACGCCGGCGGCGGAGTCGGCCATGGCGCCGATCTCGGAGAGGCGCTCCCCGGCCAGGCCGACGGTGACGGCGCCGACGGGGCGCACGTCGCAGTACCCGGCCTCGCGGCCCAGGCGCCAGACCTGTTCGACCACGCCGGCGGTGTCGGCGACGGGGTCGGTGTTGGCCATGGCGTGGACGGCGGTGTAGCCGCCCATGGCGGCGGAGCGGGATCCGGTGGCGACGGTCTCGGCGTCCTCGCGGCCGGGCTCGCGCAGGTGGGTGTGCAGGTCCACCAGGCCGGGCAGGGCGATCAGGCCGGTGGCGTCGACGGTCCGGGCGCCCTCGGGGGCGTCCAGGTCCCGGCCGGTCGCGGCGATCCGGCCGTCGGCCAGGAGCAGGTCGACGGGGTCGCCGCCGAGGGGGCGGGCGCCGCGGATCAGGTGCGGTCCGTGGGTGTCGGGCATCGCGGTGTTGGCTTCCTCGTGTTCTGGGTCGGGGAGGGGCGGCGCGG
>NZ_LEKI01000059.1:0-31345 GCF_001029525.1 Nocardiopsis sp. RV163
CGAACATGATCGCCAGCTCGTGGCGGAGCCTGCGCACCTGCGAGGCGGTGGCGTAGAGGCCCAGGCCGCCCAGGCTGGAGCGCAGGGCCCGCATCACGGGGTCCGCTCGCCGGAGCGCGGGGGATGGAGATACCCCGCCCCGATCCGGCTGAAAGCCCGCTGACCGGTTGCGGACAGGCCCGCCGCCCTCACCTGCCGGTTCCGTGCCCCGGCCACCCGCATGACCGGAGGGCGGCGTACACACGACGGACGGCCCTTGCGCGGCCCGGCCCGTTCGGATAGGCGGGGGCTCAGTCCCCCCGGCGCAGGCGGGCCAGCTCGGCGCGCAGCTCCTCGGCCAGCTCCACGGCGCGCTCCAGGCCCGGCCCGGGTGCCGCGCCCGCCGGGGCCCCGGGGCGGGAGACGGTCAGCGACGGGTCCGGGGCGATGCGCACCTGGTCGACGGCGCCCTCGGCCTCGATGTCGAAGACCACCCGGTCGGAGCGGTGCCAGCTCTCGAACCACTCCAGGGGCGCGCCCCGCTGGTCGAAGGTCCCGCCCTCCAGCAGCAGCAGAGGCGCGTCGGCGGCCACGCCCAGCTCCCGGGCGATGCGCGGGTCGGCGGGCACGGCGCGGATCTGCCTGCGCCCGCTCGCGGGCACCGCCGCGAAGCGCTCCTCCATCAACCGGTGCAGGGAGGCGTCGCGCAGCATCGCGGCGTCCAGCGCGGCGAAGCGCTCGGCGGGCAGCCAGGTGCGCACGTAGGACAGGGGGTCGCCGTCCAGGGAGCGCATCCGCTCCAGGCGCAGCAGATCGCGCGTGCCCAGGTGGCGCGTCGCGGAGGGCACGCCCGAACGGGTGGCCTCCAGGGAGAGCACGGAGGTGGACAGGCGCAGGCCGTCGGCGGAGAACTGGTCGAACAGCCCGGTCACCCGCTGCACGAACCGGTGATGCTCGGTGGGCACCGCCGCGACCGCCGCGCGCCCCCGGGTCCGGCGGACCGCGCCCTCGTCCTCCAGCGTGGCCAGCGCCTGGCGCACGACGCTGCGCGAGACCCCGAACCGTTCGCGCAGGGCCGCCTCGCTGGGCAGCGTGTCGCCGGGGGCGATCGAGCGGTCGCGGATCTCCGCGCGCAGCGCTCCGGCGATCTGCGCGTGCAGCGGTCGGGGGTCGGTGCGGTCCACGGGCATGCGCAACATTCTAGGGTCGTGCCCTCTCCCGGGGCGGTCGCCTCGGAGCGGGGGTCTCGTGCGCCGGGCCCGCGCCCGGTCTCCGGACCGCGCGGCGGACGCGTCGACCGGGGCGGGGGAGTCCCGTGGAACGTGCACGCCTGTGGTGGGCGCCCCGCAGGACGGGCGGGGCGCCCACCGCAGGCGGGGTGTGCGCACGGGCGCGCACACCCCCGGACCGGCTACCCCTCGGAACGGGTGGCCTGCCAGACGTGGCCCCAGCCGGGGGCCAGCTCGGCCGCGCGGCGGATCGCCAGCACGAGGCTGGCCTCGCGGGCGATGCCCCGGCCCGCGATGTCGAAGGCCGTGCCGTGGTCGACCGAGACCCGCACCACCGGCAGGCCCGCGGTGATGTTGACCCCGTCGTCCCCGTAGACCGCCTTGAAGGGCGCGTGTCCCTGGTCGTGGTAGCAGACCGCGACCAGCTTCCACTTGCCCTTGACCGCCGCCGGGATCAGGGCGTCGGCGGGGAGCGGGCCGTGGGCGTTGACGCCCTCCTCGCGGGCGCGGGCGATCGCGGGCGCCAGGACGTCGGCGTCCTCGTCGCCGAACAGGCGGTTCTCACCCGCGTGCGGGTTCAGGCCCGCCACCCCGATGGGCTCGTCCGGGCTGCCCTGGGCGCGGGCGAAGGCGCTCATCAGGCGCAGCACCTGCAGGGTCCGCTCCTGGGTCACGCCCTCGATGGCCCGGCGCAGCGACACGTGCGTCGTCAGGTGGAAGAAGGACAGCTCGTCCGCCGACAGCACCAGGCTGTAGTCCTTCACCCCGAACTCGTGCGCGAGCAGCTCGGTGTGCCCGGGCCAGGCGTGGCCGCCCAGGTGCATCGCGGCCTTGTTCAGCGGCGGGGTGACGATGCCCTCCACCAGGCCGCGCCTGGCCAGGTCCACGGCGGCGATGACGAACCGGGCCGCCCCGTCGCCCGCCTCCGCGCTCAGCTCGCCCGGGGGGACGTGGCCCAGCGAGGGGCCGGTCTGCACGACGTCGATCACGCCGGGCCGGTCGGCGGCCTCGGCCGGGGAGGCGACGGTGTTGACCGCCTCCGGGTCCCCGCCGACGGCGGCGACGGCGTTGCGCAGCGCGTCGGCGTCACCGACCACGACCGGCTTGGCGTACTCGCGGACCTCGGGGTGGTGCAGCAGCGCCTTGGCCGTGATCTCGGGGCCGATCCCCGCCACGTCGCCCAGGGTGACTGCCAGTGTGGGACGGCTCATGCGTTCCTGCCTTTCGGGTGGCGGACCGCCTCGGCGGCCTCCAGTAGTGCGGTGGGGGATCCGAACCCCCCGGCCTTGGTGACGATGGCGCGGCCGTGACGGGGCCCGCCGGACAGCGTGCCGATCGGGATGCCGGGAGCGACCTCGCCGGTCAGGGCGATGGCGCGGGCCTCCAGCGCCCGGGTCAGGGCGCGCGCCCCGTCGCCGCCGGTGACGACGAACCCCGACAGCTCGTGCCGTCCGGCCAGCGCGGCGGCGAACTCGCCCATGCGGCGGGCCACGGCGGCCGGGTCGAGCCGCCCGTCGCGGTCCTCGGGCGCCACCAGCGCCGTGTGGGCCGTCGAGGGGTCGAAGCGCTCCAGCGCCCCGCGGGTCCAGGAGAGCCACGCCTCCTCGTCGGCGAGGTCGCCCGGCCCGGGCTGCTCGACGCGGGTGCGCGGGTCGGCCACCAGCTCCTCCACCTGGCCGCGTGCGGTCCGGTGCAGCGAGGTGACGACCACCAGCGCGGGCGCCGGGGCCTCCCGCCCGGCCCAGGAGCGGGCCAGCCGGGAGGCGAGCCCGGCCGAGCCCACCGGCACGGCGTCCGGCCCCAGGGCGGTGACGGCCGCCGCCAGGCGGTCCAGGTCCTCCTCGGTCTCGGCGTCCGCGACGACGACCGGGCCGCCGGCGCGCAGCAGCTCGGCGTCGGCGCGGGCGTCACCGCCGGTGAGCCGGACGTGCTCGGCGCCCAACAGGAGGGCGATCCGGCTCTCGGTCACCGGGGTGACCGGGTCGCGGCCGACCGCGGTGCGGTGCACCTCGACCCCGTCGACCAGGAGGACCCCGTCGCGGACCGTGCGCCCCGTGGCCGGGAAGGCCGGGCAGACCACGGCGACCGCGCCGGGCGACCAGGCCGCGAGCGTCGCGTCGATCTCCGCGCGGATGGGGCCGCGCAGGGTGGAGTCGACCTTCTTGTACAGGCGGGCCGCGCCCGCCCCGCGCAGGCGCCGGACGGCCTCGTCGGCGGCGTGGGCGGCCCGCTTCGCGGGCAGCGCCCGCGAGTCGGTGCTGACCGCCACCACCTCGGCGGTGGAGGGGGCCGGGGAGAGCTGGAGCTCGGTGCTCCACCCCGCGCGCAGGAACTGCACGGCGGTGTCGCCCGCGCCGGTCAGGTCGTCGGCGACCACGGCCACGCGGCGCTCTTCGGGTGTGCTCACGGCTGGTCCTCCTCGGCCTCGGCGGGCGCGGCCGAAGCGGCGGCGCGGGCCTGCTCCGCCTTCTCGGCCTCGGCGGGCGAGGACCCGGCCCGGCGCAGGACCCACGTGGTCACCAGCGGGGCCAGCAGGGCGGTGACCAGGACGCTCGCGGCGACCTGGGAGGTCGCGGTGCCCACGTAGGCGGCGAACGACGGGTCGGCCGCGGCGACGATGGCCGGGGTGGCCACGGCGTTGCCGGAGGCGGTGCCGGCGGCGAAGCCGACCCCCGACTCCTTGCCGCGGCGCAGCAGGAACCGGTAACCGAGGTAGACGAACCCGCCGGTGACCAGGGTGATGACCGCGCCCAGCAGGATGCCGGTCAGGCCGCCCCGGGCCACGTCGGCCAGGTTGATCCCCGTGCCGAGGGCGAAGGCGAAGAACGGGATGACGATGCCGGGGACGGGCTTGAGCACGTCGCGCCACTGCGTGTCCACGTTGCCCACGACCACGCCCAGCACGAACGGGATGATCGCGGCGAGCAGGGTCGTCAGCGGGATCTGGCCCAGGCCCGAGGCGCCGATGAACAGCAGGGTGAAGAAGGGGCCGTCGTTGACCGCTCCGGCGATGTAGGCGCCGCGGTCGCGGGCGCGTCCGTACTGGCCGGTGATGGCCAGCCACAGCCCGCCGTTGGCGTTGGTGGCGGCGGAGATCATCGCCAGGATCGACACGCCCAGGAGGCCCTCGGGGCCGGTGAACACGGCCAGGGCGATGATGAGCAGGCCGGGGATGACGCTCTTGCCCAGGAGCACGACACCGGTCGTGGCCAGGACGGGTCCGCTCGTGCGGAGGGTTACCTGGGTGCCCGTGGCGAAGATCAGCAGGGCGATCAGGGGCATCGCGCTGTCCTTGAACAGAGCGGTGGTGAAGCTGCCGATGTCCAGCGCCCCGGGGGCGAAGGTTCCGATGACCGATCCCAGGACCAGGGGGATCAGCATCGCCCCGCCGGGGACCTTGTTCATCCAGTGGTAGAGGGGCACCGGGGACCCGTGGTCGTCGCGCATAAGTATCCGTTCGCAGGGGTGGCCCGGCGGGCGGCCCGTGGAGGTCGGAGGCCGGAACACATGTTGTCCGTACAGAGTGTACGTACAAGTTGGGATGATGTCAGGTCCGGGCACACGAATTCACATCGGGGTGTCGGCGAGTCGGGGTGCGGAGGCGCCGCGGTGCGGTGTGCGGGGGCCGCGCGCGGGCGTGTGCGGGGGAGGGCGGCCGGGCTGGTGTGATCCACGCCACTCGATGTCCGGGTGTTCTCCCGCGGGTCGCGTCGGAGCCGCGGTGCGGGCGTGGCATCGGTTGGCCGTAATTCTCCTCTTCGATGACCGGGAGGCGGTTCGCCCGGCCCTTCCTCGTCGGAAATACACATCATGAAATGTCCTGAATTTGTCGTTTCTGTTCGTGGATCTGTTCGTGCTCGACCATGAGGAGATCGGGTGTTTTTGGGGTCGTGTGGCCTGTTCGTGGGCTTGTGGTGTGGTCGAGAAGTGCCTTTCGGTGGAGTGTGTGCCCCCGGGTTCGGTGGGGGCAGCGCGGATATGGGACAGGGTTTCCTCCGGCCCTGATGAGAAAAATGCTCATTTCCCTGCGAAGTCCGAACGG
The DNA here is from genome assembly GCF_001029525.1 of Nocardiopsis sp. RV163. NCBI lineage: Bacteria > Bacillati > Actinomycetota > Actinomycetes > Streptosporangiales > Nocardiopsidaceae > Nocardiopsis > Nocardiopsis sp. RV163. The sequence continues at coordinate 5,251 of NZ_LEKI01000059.1, forward strand.
GCGCTCCTAGGGTGATCATCGGTTTACGGAGAAAACCGGCCTGTGCGTCAACTGCCCAGGTCGCGTCACGTATCCGAATACGCGCAACCTTTCCCGGCGCGCTCCCGCCCGCGGGGCCACCTCCCCCGGCCCCGCGGGACGGGCGCGCCACCACCATGAGGAGAGACACGGCGGATGTCGATCGACTCGGCTCCTGAGGTCCGGAGCAGCAAGCAGCAGAGCCTGGGTACCGCGGCCGCGCGGAACCTGGCGACCACCACCAAGTCCACGCCGCAGATGCAGGGCATCAGCTCCCGCTGGCTGACCCGGATGCTCCCGTGGGTGCACACCGACGGCGGCGCCTACAGGGTCAACCGGCGGCTGACCTACACCGTCGGGGACGGGCGGATCGAGTTCGAGCAGACCGGCGCCCGGGTCCGGGTCATCCCCCACGAACTCGGCGAGCTGGCCCTGCTGCGCGGCTTCCACGACGAGGAGGTGCTGGCGGCCCTGGCCGACCGCTTCGTCCAGCGCGACTTCGAGACCGGCCAGGTCCTGGTGGAGGAGGGCACGGCGGCCGACAGCCTGTTCCTGCTGGCACACGGGCGCGTGCACAAGACCGGCACCGGCCCCTACGGCGAGGCCGTCCGGCTGGGCGTGCTGGCCGACGGCGACAGGTTCGGCGACCAGCACCTCCTCGGCACCGAACCGGCGTGGGAGTACACCGTCAAGGCCGCGACGGCGGGCACGCTGCTGGAGCTGCCCCGCCGCGACTTCATCGCGATCCTGGACGACTCGCCCGCCCTCCAGGCCCACGTCCAGCAGTACCTGTCCCTGCCCGGCGAGCGGCAGAACAAGCACGGCGAGGCCGAGATCGCCCTGTCCTCGGGCCACGTCGGCGAGGCCGAGCTGCCCAGCACCTTCGTGGACTACGAGCTCAGGCCGCGCGAGTACGAGCTGAGCGTGGCCCAGACCGTGCTGCGGGTGCACAGCCGGGTCGCCGACCTCTACAACAAGCCGATGAACCAGACCGAACAGCAGTTGCGGCTGACCATCCAGGCCCTGCGCGAGCGCCAGGAGCACGAACTGGTCAACAACCGCGAGTTCGGCCTGCTCCACAACGCCGAGTTCAAGCAGCGCATCCAGACCCACTCGGGGCCGCCCACCCCCGACGACCTGGACGACCTGCTGAGCATGCGCCGCAACACCCAGTACATGTTCGCCCACCCCCGCGCCATCGCCGCCTTCGGCAAGGAGTGCAACAGCCGGGGCCTCAACATCGGCACCGTCGAGGTCAACGGCCACCACCTGCCCGCCTGGCGCGGCGTCCCGCTCCTGCCCTGCGGCAAGATCCCGGTCACCGAGCACCAGACCTCCTCGATCATCGCGGTCCGCACCGGCGAGGACAACGAGGGCGTCATCGGCCTCTACCAGACCGGCCTGCCCGACGAGGTCGAGCCCGGCCTCAACGCGCGCTTCATGGGCATCGACGACAAGGCCGTCATCTCCTACCTCGTCAGCACCTACTACTCCGCAGCGGTGCTCGTCCCCGACGCCATCGGGATCCTGGAGAACGCCGAGGTCCACCCGCGTGGCTGAGCACCCGACACCGTCAGGGAAGGAGGTCTAGACGGTGCCACCGCTGCCCAGGATGTCCGCCTCCGCCGCCTCTCCGGAGGTGGCGGCCCTGGTGGAACGCCTGCTCCGTGATTCGCGGCGCCCCGGGAGACCCGACCTGCTGGCGTCCGCGGCCGCTCCGCGGACACCCCCCGCGCCCCGGCTGCCCGTGGGCCCCCGCGAGGTCGGCACGTCGGCGCTGCGGCTCCGGCTGCCCGACTCCCGCGTCGCCGACCAGAGCCCCGGCTCCCTCGCCGTGCGTACCGGACTCCGCCTCCCCGGCCACCCCGGCGGAGCGGGCACCCCGGGCCCCACCGCCCCGGCGCTTGAGCGCCCGGGGACCGGCGCCCCGCCCGAGGGGCCGGCCGTCGCCTCCGAACCCGAGGGGCCCGAGGTCGACGGGGAGCGGATACCGGCGCTGTACTGCCCGCCCGCCGTCCGCGACGACCCCGCCCTGGGGGACGAGGTCGACGACCGGCTGCTGGTGTGGGCCGAGGAGATGGGGGTCTACCCCGGTCAGCTCGACCGGGTCCGCTCGGCCGGGTTCGGACGCCTCATCATGCTCGCCCACCCCGAGACCGACGACCCCGACCGGCTGCTGGCTGCGGCCAAGTGCGCCCTGGCCGAGTGGTCCGTGGACGACCACTACGTCGACGGCGAGGCCGAGGAGGCGCGGCCGGAGCTGCTCGGCCAGCGCCTGGCCATCGCCCACTCGGTCATCGACCAGGCGCACCTGCCGCTGCGCTACGCGCCCCAGTTGGAGGAGGTCGTGCGAGCGGACCCCGTGATGCGGGCCCTGCGCTCCAGCCTGGGCGGCCTGGGCCTCTACGCCACCGCCTCGCAGGTGCGCAGGCTCCGCCACGAGCTGGCGATCATGTTCGTGGCCTACAACCAGGAGGGCAACTGGCTGGCCACCGGCCACCGGCCGCCGGTCTGGGAGTTCCTCATGCACCGGCACGAGAACAGCTTCGTGCCGTGCATGGCGCTCATCGACGCGGTCGCCGGGTACGAGCTGCCGCACCAGACGTTCTCCGAGCCCGCCGTGCGCCGCGTGTTCACCCTGGCGGGCAGCGCGAGCGTGATCGTCAACGACCTGTACTCCATGGGCAAGGAGGACGTCACCGACCTCAGCCTGCCCCGGCTGATCGCCACCGAGGACGGGTGCTCGCTGGGTGAGGCCGTGCGGCGCACCGTCGACGTCCACGACGAGCTGATGCACGCCTTCGAGGCCGAGGCCGCGGCACTGGCGCTCACCGGCTCGCCTGAGCTGCGCCGCTTCCTGTGGGGCCTGTGGGCCTGGCTCGGAGGCAGCCGCGAATGGCACGCCCGCAGCCCCCGCTACCACGGGGCGGGCACCGACTGAACGGGCCGCGCGCCCTGCGCGGCCACTCCCACCGCAGCGGACCGGCCCGGCCCCGATCCGGGGCCGGGCCCCGACCGACACACCACGACAAGGAGTTCCTCCGCGATGACCGAGACCCTCAGCCGATCGGCCAACGTCCTGCGCACCGCCTACCAGGAGTCCGTGGCGGCGTACTGGAACGCCGAGAAGGACCCCGTCAACATCCGCCTCGGCGAGGTCGACGGCCTCTACCACCACCACTACGGGATCGGCGACTACGACCCGTCCGTGCTGGAGGGGCCGGAGGAGACCCGCGACGAGCGCATCATCCAGGAGATGCACCGCCTGGAGACCGCGCAGGCCAACGTGCTGCTGGACCACCTGGGCCCGGTCGCGCCCGACGACCGGATCATGGACACCGGCTCCGGCCGCGGCGGCACCAGCTTCATGGCCAACCAGCGCTTCGGCTGCCACGTGGACGGCATCAGCATCTCCGAGCAGCAGGTCGCCTTCGCCAACGGCCAGGCCGAGGAGCGGGGCGTGTCCGACCGCGTGCGCTTCCACTTCCGCAACATGCTCGACACCGGCTTCGAGACGGGCTCCCTGCGCGCTAGCTGGAACAACGAGTCCACCATGTACGTGGACCTGTTCGAGCTCTTCCGCGAGCACGCCCGCCTGCTGGAGTACGGCGGCCGCTACGTCACCATCACCGGCTGCTACAACGACGTGACCGGCGGCCGCTCCAAGGCGGTCAGCCGCATCGACGAGCACTACACCTGCAACATCCACCCCCGGAGCGAGTACTTCCGGGCGATGGCCGCCAACGGACTCGTCCCCATGGAGGTCGTGGACCTCACCGCGGCCACGATCCCCTACTGGGAGCTGCGCGCGAAGTCCTCCGTGGCCACCGGCATCGAGGAGCCCTTCCTCACCGCCTACAAGGAGAACAGCTTCCACTACCTGCTCATCGCGGCCGACCGCGTCTGAACCCTCCCGAGGGGCGGCGCGGGCACCGGCCGCGCCGCCCCTCCGGGCGTCCGTGCCCCTACGGTCGCCCGCACCCCGACGCCGAACACGAAGGACACCGATGACCGCCAGAACGGACACCGACCACCGCTCCGCCGCCGGCCAGGGCGACCCCGCCGCGCGGCCGGTCATGCTCGAACTGGTCGACGAGGACGGGACGACGATCGGCACCGCGGAGAAGCTCTCCGCCCACCTGCCCCCCGGGCGGCTGCACCGGGCCTTCTCGGTATTCCTGCTGGACGGGCGCGGCCGCCTGCTGCTCCAGCGCCGCGCCCTGGGCAAATACCACTCTCCCGGCGTGTGGTCCAACACCTGCTGCGGCCACCCCTACCCCGGCGAGACGCCCTTCGCGGCCGCCGCCCGGCGCACCGGCGAGGAGCTGGGCGCGGCCCCCGCGCTGATGCGCGAGGCCGGAACCGTGCGCTACAACCACCCCGACCCGGTTTCCGGTCTGGTGGAGCAGGAGTACAACCACCTCTTCGTCGGTCTGGTGCGCGACGAACTGCGCCCCGACCCCGGGGAGATCGCCGGGACCGCGTTCGTGGACCCGGACGGACTCGCGCGGCTGCGCGGGGAGCACCCGGTCTCGGCGTGGTTCGCGACCGTGTTCGACGCCGCGCTGCCCGCGGTGCGCGAGCTGGCACCCGACGCGGGCTGGTAGGCCCCGGCCCCGGGGGCCGTGTTCCGTCCCGGTGCCGCAGGGGGTCCGGGCGCGGAGGTCCGGCGCCGGGGCCACCGGCCGGGCGCTGACGGCCGGCGCACGGAGCGCACTGCCGTCGCGCCCCGCGGCCTACAGGATGCGGCGCGGCCCCTCGGGGGGGTGCGGACGGGCGCCCCACTCCCGGGGGTAGCCCAGCGAGACCTCCACGTGGGGCACGCCGTCGACCACGATCGTGCGCGGGATGTGCAGGTGCCCGTAGACCACGGCGCGCGCCCGGTAGCGCACGTGCCAGTCCGCGGTCGCCTCGGTCCCGCACCACTGGGCGAACTCGGGGTAGCGCAGGATCCGGGTGGGTTCGCGCACCAGCGGGAAGTGGTTGACCAGCACGGTCGGCAGGTCCGCGTCCAGCGCGTCCAGCCGCTCGCGCGTGTACTCCAGGCGGGCGCGGCACCAGGCGTCGCGCCCGGGGTGCGGGTCGGGGTGCAGCAGGTACTCGTCGGTGCACACCACGCCCGCCTCGTGGGCGACCGCCAGCGCCTCCTCCTTGGTGCGCGTCCCCTCGGGTCTGAAGGTGTGGTCGTACAGGACGAACAGGGGGGCCACCGCGACCGGCCCCTCGGGTCCGGGCCACACCGGGTATGGGTCCTCGGGGGTGTGCACGCCCAGTCCGCGCAGGCCCTCGACCAGGTGCCGGTAACGCGCCTCCCCGCGCAGCTGGAGGGGGTCCTTGGGCGTGGTCCACAGTTCGTGGTTGCCCGGAACCCAGACCACGCTGGCGAACCGGTCGGCCAGCAGCCCCATCGCCCAGAGGACGTCCTCGCCGGTCTCGGCGACGTCCCCGGCCACCAGGAGCCAGTCGTCGTCCGACTCCGGCCGCAGCCCCTCGGCGAAGGCGCGGTTGTCACCGTGCCGTACGTGCAGGTCGCTGATGGCGAACAGGCCCATCCCACCGTCTCCCCGTGTCGGCACCGGTCCGCGGCCACCCTACACAGGAACGGATGAGGGCCCCCGCTTCCGCCCCGGGGCGGAAGCGGGGGCCCCTCCGTGCCGTGCCGCCGGGGGGCTCACGCGGCGGTCCCGGCGCGGGACGCCCGCGCGGGGGTGCCCGGCGCCGCGCGCCGCCGGGCGCGCAGGTGGTGGAGCGGCACGGCGAGCGTCGCGGCCAGGAACACCGCTTGCACGGCGGCGCGCACCGGCAGGCTCCCGGTCGTTCCGGCGACCGTCCCGGCGTTGATCGCGTACACGTTGGCCGGGAACATGACCACCAGCAGGGCGCTGAGCCCGGCCGCGGCCCAGGGCGAGGTGCGCGCCCACAGGACCCCCGCCGCCCCGGCCAGTTCGAGGACGCCCGTGACGGTGACCAGCAGGGCGGGGGCGGGCAGCGCGGGCGGGACCATCGCGATCATGTCCTCGCGCATGCCCACGAAGTGCGACACCCCGGTCAGGGTGAACATGGCCGCGATCCCGCCCCGCAGGGCCAGCGGCCAGGAGCGCAGCGGGCGCACGCCCGCCGCGCCGAGGACGAGCAGCATCGCCGTGACGCAGACGAGGGCGATGAGCGGTTCCATGGTGCTTCCTCCCGGTCCGTTCTCCCGCCCAGTGATCTTTCCACTGGCAATATTCCTCCTGCCGACCAAACTTGTCAACGGAAAGATGGAAGGGCGGCGGCGGACGGGGCTCGCGGCCGCCCGCGAGCCCCGCGTGACACCTCCCATTCCGGCGGCGGACCGGCTCGGACGGGGCGGGCCGAGCCCCGACGGCGGAACCCTCGCCCTTTACCGACCGTGCGGGGCGTCGGCCAGACGCGCCAGCGGAGCGGGCGACCGGATACTGGCCCGCACATCAGGGGTGATGAGGATCGTCTCGTCGCCGTACCGTTTGCCGGACTCACCGTCAGCGCACAGGAGGAAACGTGCGGCCTCCCACCGGGCCCGCCACCCGGCCTCGGTCGACTGCACCCGGTCCAGGTGGTGGCGGGTGTTCAGCAGCCGTTCGCGGGCCGCCCAGGAGTCCTCGCCGTGGTCGGTGCCGTCCGCGCACCGGGCGGCCGGGTCCGTGGAGGCCGAGGACCCCAGGTGTGCGCCCACGGCCTCCGGTACCGCCCCGTCCCGTGGTGTGCGCCGGACGCGGCTTTCGCCGGTTCACTGGACCTCCTCCCGAACCGGGCCTGTGGAAAACGGGTGTACCGTCCCTTCGGTCACCTAGCGTTAGTGATGGAGGCGCGACCGGTCCGAGGTTCGCCCCGGCAACGCGCACACCGAACGGAGGGGCGGCCCGTGGTCGAACGCAGAGCCCTCGACATGGACTCGATCGCGGTCAGCGACCGGTTCCGTCTGTTCAACTTCACCCGTCGCGACGACCACGTCACCTACCTGTGGATCCTGCGGGCCATGGACCGCCTGCGCGAGGTCCACCAGGTCCAGGTGGCCCCCGACGACGTCGCCGAGGCCCTGCGCGAGCTCGCCCGGTCCCACGACGGGGTGCCCGTGCCCGACCGGAGCCTGCGCGACCGCCTGGACGAGCTGCACGCCGACCGCGTCGTGCACCGCTTCGACGACGCCTCGCGGGCGGGCAACCTGGCCCGCTACCGCAACCGCCAGTCGGTCTACCAGTTCAGCGAGCTCGGCTACCGCGCCTACCAGTCGGTGGAGAACCTGCTCGGCGCCCGCATCGAGGACGTCAACCTGTCCCGGCTGGTCTTCTCCGAGGTCCTGGACGACCTGCGCGCCCTGGCCGAGGCCAACCGCACCGGCAGGGCCGAACAGGTCTACCGCAGGCTCGCGCGCCTGGACGCGGTCATGGAGGACATGGGGCGCCGCTCCGCCCAGTTCCACGTCACCCTCGGTGAGATCCTGCGCTCCACCGACACCTCCCCGGACATCTTCCTGCGCCACAAGAACGCCCTGCTGGTGCACATGAGCGACTTCATGGCCGAACTCGACCGCTACCTGCCCCGCCTGGACCACGCCGTGCGCGAGGTGGAGGAGACCGGGCTGGCCACGCTGCTCTCCCGAGCCGCCGACTCCGACGAGCGCCTGTTCATGGAGCGCGACGAGCGCCTGGCCGACTGGCGGCGCCGCTGGCGGGCCCTGCGCGCCTGGTTCGCCTCCGACGAGGCCATCCCCGCGCGGGCCGCCGAACTCCACGCGGCCACCCGGTCGGCCGTCTCGGGCGTCATCGCCCTGCTGCGCCAGATCACCGAGGCCCAGCGCGGCGGGGTCAACCGCTCCACCCAGCTCCGCCACCTCGCCGAGTGGGTGTTCCACACCCCCGACGACGGCGCCGCGCACGCCCTGATGGGCGCCGCCTTCAACGTCCGCTCCGCCCGCCACCTGGGCGCGGCCCACGACGACGAGGAACAGATCCCGCCCAGCACGACCTGGTGGGACGCCCCCGGCGTGGAGGTGTCGGTCACCCTGTTCCGCAGCGGTAACGCCCCCAGCGCGGGCGTGCCCAAGCCGGTGCGTCGCAACCCCGGCGCCCAGGCGCGCCTGCGCGGACAGCAGGCCGCCGGCCGTGCCGCCGAACGCGAGGCCGCGACCCGCCTGGTCGACCTGGGCGCCCACGGCCGGGTCCTGGACGAGACCGACACCCGCGTCCTGCTGCGCCTGGTCACCCGCGCACTGGAGTCGCGCAGCGTCGTCGCCGGGCGCCTGTCCTCGGCCAGCGGCGAGGGCGACGGCACCATGGTCCGCCTGGTCCCCGACCCGGCGGGCAGCACCGTCCACACCAGCCAGGGCCGTATCCACCTGCCGGGCCTGCGCCTGGAGGCCACCGGCCACCGGCCACGAACGAAGAACACCTGATGCCCCGACTCTTCGCCCGCACGGTCGCACCCGCGGACCTGGGCTCCTACCAGCAGGCCATGCGCCGCGTCCTGACCTGCGACCTCATCACCGTCGCGCGCCCGCGTCCCGGAGTCCTGGACCAGGTACTGCGCTGGGCCGACGAACTCGCCTCCGACCTGGAGCGGCTCTTCGGCTACACCCTGGTCGCCACCACCGACCACGTGCGCCTGGTCCGCGAACTCGACGCCCTGGACCCCACCCAGCGCCAGACCTTCTCGCGCCGGGGCAAACCCTTCGACCGGCGCAGACTCGCCTACCTGTGCCTGGTGATGGCAGCCTTCCAGCGCTCCCAGATCGAGATCAGCCTCGCCGACCTGGTCGCCCGGTTCACCCCCGCGGCCAACGCCGTCGCCGGACTGGGCTACGACCCCACCGACGGCGCCCACAAGGCCGCGCTGGTCGACGTCGCCCACTGGTTGGTGGACCGGGGCGCGCTCCACCTGTCCGACGGCTCCCTGGAGGCGTGGGCGGCGGGCGGCGAGCAGGGCGATGCCCTGTTCGACATCGACCACGAGGTGTGCGAGCTGCTGTTCCGTCCGGCGCGCCCGGTACAGCACCTGGGCAGCGTCGCCGGGCTGCTCGCCGACCCGCTCACCGAGGCCTCGCCGCGCGAGCAGGCGGCCCGGCGGGCGCGGCGGCTCCTGGTGGAGCGGCCCGTCGTGTACTACGCCGACGTCGAACCGGCCGTGGCCGCGGTCCTGCGCGGACGGGGCGTGGCCGAGGACCTGGCCCGCGCCACCGGGCTGAGCGTGGAGCGCCGCGCCGAGGGCGTCCTGCTGGCCGACCCGGCGGGCACCTTCACCGACCGGCCCTTCCCGGGCCGGGGCGGGGCGGTCAACCGCACCGCCGGGCTGCTGCTGGCCAAGGCGGCCGACCTGATGGAGACCTCCCTGGCCGCGCTGGTCCGGCTCCAGGTGCCCCCGTACGCCGACGACCAGGCCGAACTCGTCCGGCTCGTGGACGCCGGCCTGCCCCGCGACGGCGTCGTGGCCGACCTGGCCTGGACGCTGGAGCCCGCCGGGGGGCGGGAGGAGGCCGCGGCGCTGCTGGAGGTCCCCCTGGTCGAACGCGGACGCTGGGAGACCATGATCCACGAGCTCTACGCGGAGTTCGGCCCCGCCTCCTTCGGCGGAGCCTGGCAGCAGGACCCCTACGGCCTGCTGGACGCCGCCCTGACCCTGCTCGCCGAACTCGCCCTCATCCGGCCGGTCCCCGGCGGCGCCCTGGTGCTCCCCGCCGCATCCCGCTACCGCAACATCCAGGGCGCGCTGCCCGAGCGTGCCGACGTGGGACAGCTACCCCTGGGGCTGACCGAGCCCCCGCCGGGGGAGCGGGGCCCCACCGGGGCAGCCGACACCGAGGGGTCCGAGGACGCCTCCTTGGACCCCTCGCCCGACACCGCCCCCGCAGCCGCCTCCACCTTCTCGGAAGGAAAGTAATGTCCCCCAGGAGCGACCGATTCCGGCCCAGCCGCGCCGGCGTGATCAACGTCTGGGACTACGTCGACGAGGAGTTCGTGTTCGCCGACGGGCGCCTAGTCCTGCGCGGACACAACGGCTCGGGCAAGACCAAGGCGCTCGAGGTCCTCTTCCCGTTCATCCTGGACGGGTACACCGACGCCCGCCGCCTGGACCCCTTCAGCGGCCAGAACCGCACCATGAAGTCCAACCTGCTCTACCGAGGCCAGGACTCCGAGTACGGGTACGTGTGGACCGAGTTCGCCCGCACCGGCGCGGAGGGGGAGGTGACCGAGACGGTCACCCTGGTCATCGGCCTGCGCGCGCACCGCCACCGCGACGGCGTGACCCCCTCCTTCTTCGTCACCGACCAGCGCCTGGGCGTGGACTTCGGTCTGCTCGCCACCGACGGCCGTCCGCTCACCGAGCGCCAGCTCAAGGGGGTGCTCGGGGAGGACGCCTTCCGCTCCACCGCGGCCGACTACCGCCGCGCCGTGGACGCGCGCCTGTTCGGCCTGGGGGAGCGCTACGTCCAGCTCCTCGACCTGCTCCTGGCGCTGCGCCGCCCACTGCTGGCCAAGGACCTGGACCCCGAGAAGGTCTCCGAGACCCTCACCAGCGGCCTGAGCCCCCTGGACGAGGAACTCCTCGACCAGGCCGCCCGCGACTTCACCAACCTGGCCGCCGTCCAGCGCCGCTTCGACCAGGCCACTACAGCGCACACCGCGACCACGGCCTTCGTCGGGGAGTACGCCGCCTACCTCACCGCCCACGCCCGCCACCGCCTGGCCCGCGTGCACACCGCCACCGGCCAGACCGCCGAGCAGGCCCGTGCCATCGTCGAGGCCCGCGACACCCGCGAGCGCGCCACGCTCACGCACGCGGCCGCCACCGACCGGGCCGAGGAGCACGAAGCCCGAACCCGTCGGCTCGCCGCGCGCAGGGGCGGACTGGAGGCGAACGAGGCCTTCCGCAGCCACGCCGCCCTGGAGATCGAACGCGCGCACAGCGCCGAGACCGCCCGCGCCCTGGCCGAACAGCGGGCCGGACTGGACGACCAGGCCGGGGAGGTCGCCGCCCTCCACCGCGAGGCCGACCGGGTCGCCGCGGACCTCGAACACGGGCGGGCGCGCGCCGCGGAACTGGCCGCGGAGCTGGCCGAGAACGCCGCCCGGGCCGGGCTCGACCACGACGGGGAGGGCCCCGCCGACACCGGCGACGACCTGTCCGCCACCGCGCGGGCGCGCGCGACCGCCCGCCGCGCCGACGTGGCCGCGGTCCGCGAGCGCCTCGCCGAACTCGCCCGCGCCGAGACCGCGCGCGGCACCGCCGAACGGGCCGCCGCTCAGGCCGGGGACAGGCTCGGCCGCGGCGAGGCGGAGTGCGCCCGCGCCGCCGAAGCACTGGCCGACGCCCGCGCCACCGCGGCCGACGCCCTCACCGACTGGGCCGCGCACTGGGTCGAGGGCCCCGCGCCGGTCACCGACGACGCCTGCGTCGCGGCCCTGACCGAGGCACTGGAGGGCGTCGGCCGCCCCGGCACCCCCACGGTGTCGGAGGTCTACGGGGAGCACACCGACCAGCAGCGCCTGGACGCCGCCGCGCACACGCGCACCCTGGAGACAGACCGGGACCGGCTCGGCGCCGAGATCGACCGCCTCACCCGCGAGCGCGCGGACATCGCCGCCGAACGCGACGACGCTCCGCCCGCCGACGCGCTGCGCACCGCCTCCCGCGAGGGGCGCCCCGGCGCCCCGCTGTGGCAGCTTGTCCGCTTCGCCGACGAGGTGGGCGAGGACGAGGCCGCCGCCGTCGAGGGCGCACTGTACGGCGCGGGCCTGCTGACCGCCTGGGTACACCCCGACGCCGACGCCACCCGCGCCGCGCTCGCCTCGGGCGGTGCCGACGCCTACCTGCTGCCCGCCGACGGTACGGCCGCGCCCGGGGGCCCCACCCTGGCCGACGTGCTGGTCCCCGAACAGCAGGAGCTGGTCCCCGAGCACGTCATCGCCCGCGTCCTGGCGTCGGTCCGTCTGGTCCACGGCAGCGATGACCCGACCGGCTTCGCGGACGCCGTCCAGCACCCCGGGGCGACCGGTGCTGGGGGAACGGCGGCGCACACCGTCAGCACCGGCGCGCGGTTCGCCCAGGGGATGCTGGTGGGCGTCAGCCCCAAGACCGCCCCCGAGTTCATCGGCGCCACCAACCGCGCCCACCGCCGCCGCGAACGCCTGGCCGAGTGCGACGCGCGCATCGCCGAACTCGACGAGCGGCGCGCGCGGATCGCCGAACAGCTCGACCGGGCGGGCGATCTCCTCAAGGCCTTCACCCGGGCCCGAGCCGCCCTGCCCGAGACCGCCGCGATCGACCGGGCCGTGCGCCGGGTCGAGCAGCAGTCCACCCTCCTGGCCTCGGCGCGGGCCGAGAACGAGGAGCGCCGCCGCGACCTGGACGCCGCGGTCGCCGAGGCCGACGCCCACCGCCACCAGGTGCGCGCGGTGGCCGCCGAACGCGCCATGCCCGCCCAGCCCGAGGCGGTGGACGCCGTCGCCCGCGCCGTGGACGACTTCCTGGAGACCGCGCGCCGGCTGCACACCGCCCGCGCCGAGGCCGACCGGCACACCGCCGACCTGGACGGCCGGAAGGAGACCCTGGACCGCCTGCGCACACGGCTTGAGGAGGACCGCGAACGCCACGAGGAGCGCACCCGCGAGCACGAGCGCGCCGCGGCCGAGCTGGCCGCCAAGCAGGAGGGCATCGACGCGCCGGTCCGTGAGCTCATGGCCGAGCTCGAACAGGTCAAGGAGGAGCTGCACCGGGCGCGTGAGGAGCACCAGGCCGCCCAGAAGGAGGCCGCTGCCGCCAACGAGGCCATGATCCGGGCCGACGAGAAGCTGGAGGGCGGCCAGCGGGCCCTCACCGACTCCCTCGCCGCTCTGTTCGAGCAGGCCGACGCCTTCGCCGCCCTCACCCATCCCGACCCGCGCGCCACCCTGGGCGTGGACACCGCGCACGCCTGGCCGGACCGGCGCTCCTGGCCAGCCCCCGAGAAGGCCGCCGAACAGGTCCTGGCCGCGGCCTCGGACGGACCGGAGGCCGCCGTGCGCGCGGTCCTGCCCGGCCACGCCGGGCAACTGCTCGACGCGTTCACCGCCGCCGTCGGCTCCGGGGCTCCGGTCACCGACGGCGACCTCAAGACCGTCTCCACGCGCATCTCCAACGCCCTGCGCAGCTTCCAGGACGCCCTGGGCGGCGACGCCGAGGGCTACCGGGTCGACCACGAACTCGGGGTCAGCGGCGTCATCACCGTGTTCGTCAACGACGAGACCGGCCGCAACCCCGTCTCCGCCTTCGCCCGCGTCATCGCCGAACGCGTCGAGGAGCAGGGCGCGCTCCTGCGCGAGGAGGAGCGCGGGGTGCTGGAGGACGAACTGCTCACCGGGATCGCCCAGCAGATCCACGAGCGGGTGCGGGTGGCCCGCGACCTGGTCGTCAGAATGGACGGCGACACCCGTTCACGGCCCATGTCCTCGGGCACCCGGATCGGCATCCGCTGGAGCCGCTCGGACCGCGTCACAGAGCACCAGGCCGCCGCCGCCCGCCTGGTCAGGCGCGACACCGACGAGCTGGGCGCCTCGGGGCTGACCCGGCTGCGCGAGGTCCTGCGGGAGATGATCCGCGAGCACCACGCCGCCCACCCGCGCGCCACCTACAAGCAGGTCCTGTCGGCGGTGCTGGACTACCGCACCTGGTACCGCTTCGAGCTGCGCCTGGCCGTGCCGGGCCAGGAGGAGGTCAAGCTCACCAGGAACAAGCACGAGCAGATGTCGGGCGGCGAGAAGTCGGCCGCGATCCACCTGCCGCTGTTCGCCGCCGCCAACGCCCTGTACACCTCTGCCGCGCCCACCTGTCCCCGGATGGTGGCCCTGGACGAGGCCTTCGCCGGGATCGACGACCGCTACAAGCCCGAGCTCATGGGGCTGACGGTCACCTTCGACCTGGACATGTTCATGACCGGGCACGACCTGTGGGTGCACTACGACAGCGTGCCCATGGCCGCCCACTACGACATGCACCACGACAAGGGGGCGCACACCGTCTCGGCGATGCTCATGCTCTGGGACGGCGCCCAGACCGTCGACGCCGACGCGGGGTTCTCCGGCAACGAGGAACTTGCCGCGCAGCTGCTGGGCATCACCCCCAGCCGGTTCGCCCCGCTGTCCTCGGCCGGAACCCTGTTGGAGGACGCCGACGCCTGAGCGGTCCCGGCACGGCCCCAGTGGACTTCTTCCGAAGCCGTACCGGGGCCGTGCCGGAAAACGACACATCCGTGCAACACCGCTCGTACTTCACTCGGGGGCGACGAGGACCCCACACATCGCGCAGGCGATGCCCGAGAGGTGAAGGATGAGCGCAGTGACGGAACGGGAGACGATGGAGGGCCTCCCCGCCGGGGACACGGGCGGGCGTCCCCGCCGTCCGCCCGGCCGCGGCTGGCGGCCCCGGTACCGGCCGACCGCGGCCCTGGCCGCCGCGGCGGCCCTCGCACTGGCGGCCTGGTCGGTGAACGTGTTGGCGCCGGAAGGGGAGGAGAGGACCTTCACCGCTGAGGACGGCGCCCTTCCGGACGACCTGTCGGTCACCCCCTTCGACACGCACTACCCCTCGGTCGCCCGCCTGGACGGCGCGCTGCTGGAGGCCGTGCGGGAGGCGGCCCGGGACGCCCTGGAGGAGGGGATCGTCCTCCACGTCACGTCGGGCTGGCGCAGCGGCGAGTACCAGCGGCACCTGCTCGACCGGGCCGTCCTCGACCACGGCTCCCGAGAGGAGGCCAGGAGGCTGGTCAGCACCCCGGAGGAGTCCAGGCACGTGACCGGGGAGGCGATCGACATCGGCCCGACCGACGCCGCAGACTGGCTCGTCCGCCGCGGTTCGGCCTACGGGCTGTGCCAGGTCTACGCCAACGAGATGTGGCACTTCGAACTGCTCACCGAGCCCGGCGGCGACTGCCCCGACCTGCTGTCCGACGCCGCGGGTTAGGGGCGGGCCCGGGCGGAGCGCCCCGCGACGCCCCGCCCGCGCGCCGGATCAGCCCTCCGCCGGGCCGCCCGGCCCCGAGCGCAGCCCGAAGGGCACGCCGAAGCCGGTCAGCCAGCCCTCCTCGGCCAACAGGCGGAACGCCTCGTGGGTGACGTCGTGGTCGGGCGCCTGGCGCGGCGGCCACCCGAAGGCCCCGGCCACCGCCGACCAGCTTGGGCCGTGCCCGTGCTCCTCCCGGTAGCCGTCCACCCAGCGGGCCACCCGCTCCCCGCGGCCCGAGACCAGCTCACGGGCGCGGTCGGCCACGGGCACGTCCAGCGGCGTGGTCGCCGGTGCGGTGTCCGGCGGCGTCGGCTCGGGGAGGGGCACGTAGGCCAGCGGCAGGGTGACCTCGGTGAGGCGGGCCACCACGGCGCCGCCGTCCACGCCCAGGCCCTCGACCCAGGAGATCTCCGTCAGCCACGCCAGCAGTTCCGCCAGCTCGTCGGTGCCGGACAGGGCGCAGGAGGCCACGATGTCCGCGGCCGGGACGCGGATTCGGCCGTCGGGTTCGGCCCACAGGGCGAGGTAGGCCCCCACGAGCCGGAGCCGGTTGGGCTTCTTGCGCATCTTCTTGTGGGCGAGGGTGCGCGAGAGCCAGCCCGAGGCCCGCGACCGGACGCCGTTGCCCAGCTTCCAGGTGTTGCCGTCCAGGCTCGGCAGGGCGCACCGGGCCGGGTTCGCGGCGTCGGACTCGATCACCGTCTCCGGCGTCGTGCCCAGCCATCCCGAGGAGGTCAGATCGCTCAGGGCGGCGTGGGCGTCCTCCAGGCGCAGTATGCGCAGATCCTGGCCGGTGAAGTTCGCCCAGCCCTTCAGCGCGCCCCGCAGGGTGAAGGTGAGGGCGAGCAGGCGGCTGTCGGGGGAGGAGCCCGCGCCCTCGGAGGCCACGCGCTCCCACAGTTCGCGGAAGAACTCCGCGTGGTGGGGGCCCATCCGCGGCACGCGCCTGCGGTCGGCCGGGATCTTCTCCTGGGGCCTGCGCCTGGCCTCCTCCAGGGCGCGCTTCCTCGCCTTCTTGGCCTTCTTGGCCTCTGAGTTGGTCAGCCGCTCGGGCGCGCCTCCCGGCGGCACGCTGATGCCCTGCTCCTTGCAGCGCGCGCACGCCATGGCCGCGGCCAGGTCCTCGTCGGGCCGGTGGAAACGGGGCTGGGGGATCTCGTCGGGAAGGGGATCCCGCACGTCGCTGGGGGCGGTGTGCTGCGTCATGGTCAGGAGCGTAGCGACGAAAGCTCCCCCGTGTCCGGCGTCCGGCGGATTCGCGCCCCAAGCTCACCAGGAGCGCAGTTCGAAGGCGGCCGACCCCGGCCCGGTGCAGCCGTGCGGGCGCCAGGAGGCGCCGCCGACGGTCGCCCACCGGCAGGCCATGCCGCCGATGCCGACCGGTGCGGAGAAGAACTCCTGGGCCCCGGGGGCGAGCCGGGGGCGGGCCGTCAGCAGCGTCGAGGCCATGGGCACGGCCCGCGCGCACGGCATGGTCCAGGCCACGGTGACCACCCACCACTGACGCCCCTCCTCGCCCACCCGGCCGCAGACGGGCGTGACAAGCTGTTCGGTGCGACCGGGCCACCACGGGCCCGCGCCGTCCGCGCTCCTCCCGGGGGCGGCGGTCCGGGGGACGGGCAGGTCGGCGGGCCCGTCCAGCAGGGTCGGCTCCAGCTCCAGGCGGGCCCCGGGCACGGTGAACTCCACCCTGGCGGGCAGGCCGTCCCCGGTCAGCTCCACGAGGCCGGTGCCCTCCCGGGGCAGGACACGGCCCAGATCCAGGTCCCAGGCGGCCAAGTCGCCCTCCAGTACCGGACCGGCGTCCGCGCCCGCTCTGGGAGCGCTCCCGGAAGGGACCCGCGCCAGGTCCGGGTCCGCGGCCAGGGAGGTCAGCAGCCCGGAGAGCAGCCCGGGTCCGTAGTCCTCGGCAGGGAACAGGGCGGCCCGCTCCCGGGGCCCGACGTCGGCGAGGAGTTCCTCGGCGGCCGTGGAGCCGCCCGGTTCGACGTGGAGGAAGGGGCCGTCGCCGTTGACGACGAGGCCGTACCCCAGGCCCCCGTCCTCCGGTTCGATGCTCAGGGCGCCGCTGGCCGCCCTGTAGCGCAACGTGAAGCGGGTCGCGCCCTCGGGCCACACCTGGTGGACGGCGTCCTGGTCGGCCCTCTCGTCGCCGCTCCCGTCGGGGGTCCGGGTGACCCGCACGACCAGGCCGGGGCTGGCCTCGACCGCGGCCGCCGCCCGCAGCAGCGCCTCGGCCGGATCCCCCTGCGGGTGGGCGTCGTACACCAGGCAGCCGCCCGCGAGGGCGAGCGCCGTGCCCACGGCGGCGCAGACGGCGGCGACCGCCCCGGTGGGCTTCCTCATCCGGACATCGTGCTCGAAACGGGTGGGGCTGTCAAAGGTGGCAGTCCGCCGCGTTCCCCGTGCTCCGCCTGGCCGGGAGGCCGTGGGCGGACCGGCCCCGGCCGGGGCGCAGGAGTTTCCCGCCCCCTCCCGGGGCAGGAAGAGGGCCATGGGCGACATGGTGCTGATCAGGCACGGACAGACCGAGTGGAGCCGTACGCGGCGCCACACCGGACTCACCGACGTCCCCCTGACCGAGGAGGGGGAGCGGCAGGCGCGGGCGCTGCGTCCGCTGCTGGCTGCGCGCGAGATCGGGCGGGTGGTGACCAGCCCGCTGCGGCGGGCCGCGCGCACCGCCGAACTGGCCGGGCTGCGCGTGAGCGGGACCGACCCCGACCTGACCGAGTGGGACTACGGCGGCTACGAGGGGATCACCACCGCCGACATCCAGGTCGGGCGTCCCGGCTGGTACCTGTGGCACGACGGGATCGTGCCGGGTGGCCCGGGGCATCCGGGGGAGAGCGTGGAACAGGTCGGGGAGCGCGTCGACCGGGTCCTGGGCCGGCTGACACCCCTGCTCGACGGCGGTCGAGGAGCCGACGTGGTGCTGGTGGCGCACAGCCACGTCCTGCGGGTGCTCACCGCGCGCTGGCTGGGCCTGCCGCCCGCCCAGGGGTCGTTGTTCCGGCTGGAGACGGCAACGGTGAGCACGCTGGGCCGCGAGCACGACCGTCCCGTGCTCACTTCGTGGAACGTGCCGACCTGAGCGGAGCGTTCCAGGCGCCGGGACCGGGGGTCTCGTGGTCGGAGGTCTTGACAGAAGCCACAAAGGACTATTGGCTAGGCCACTAGCCTTATGGCCCAGATCACAGTCCCAACTGTCCCTCTGATCGGTACGTCATGACCCCTCAGCTTCTCACCATCCTCGTCCTCTTGGCGATGTTCGTCATCGCCACAGTCCTGCCGATCAACATCGGTGCCGTGGTGTCGGCCTTCGCCTCCTCGACCGCGATCCTGGGCGCGACCATCCCGCTGGCCATCCCGTTCCTGCTCATGGGCGACAATCGTGGCCCTGGCGATCTCCTCCACCATCGTCGACGTCAGCCCCTTCTCCACCAACGGCGCGCTCGTGCTGGCCAACGCGACCGGGGTGGACCCCTCCCGCTTCTACCGCCAGATGCTGGTCTACAGCGGCATCGTGGTCCTGGTGGGCCCGCTGGTCGCCTGGGGCGTGCTGGTGGTGCCGGGGCTGCTGTGACGGCAGTGCTTTTCAATGGCAGCCGGAGCCGCTCGGCGGCCCCGGGGAAAGCGAGGGGTCCGGCTCGTTTTCCGGGCCCCTCCGCGCCAGCCGACCCACGCCTGTGCCGCCCCGTGGCCGGGACGGCGGCGCTCAACCGGTTCGAAGGCCAGGCCTGTGAGCCGCTGAGCCGGTTCAGGGCGTGGCCGGGGCGTCCCCGTTGACGGCCGAGACCAGCAGGAGGTGGTCGCGCATCGCGTCCGCGGCCGCCTTGGGGTCGCCCGACCGGATGGCCGAGGCGATGCGCTCGTGCCCGTCGAGCGAGGCCCGGGGCCGGTCCGGCTGCGACAGCGACTCCAGGCGGGTCTCCCGGATCATCGGGGCGATCTCGTTCATCATCCGCGCCAGCAGGCGCGAGCGCGCGGCCGTGGTGACCGCCGCGTGGAAGCGCTCGTCGCCGGTGACACCGCGGTCGCCGTTGGCCACCTCCTGGCGCATCAGCTCCAGAGCGGCGTCGATCGCGACCAGGTCCTCGGGCGTGCGGCGCACGGCGGCCAGCTCCGTCAGCTTGACCTCCAGCGCCTGACGGGCCTCGATGATCTCCGCGCGCCGGTTGGCCCGGTCGCGCAGGAGGGCGAGGACCCCCTGCTCTGAGACGGTCTGGCGGATGATCGCGCCGTCCCCGTGCCGCACCTCGATGACCCCCTGGACCTCCAGCGCCACCAGCGCCTGGCTCACCGAGGCCCGGCTCACCTCCAGCGCGACGGCCAGCTCGCGCTCGGGCGGCAGGCGGTCGCCCACGCCCAGGCCGGCGTCCCGCATGTGTTCCACGAGGCGCTCCACGAGCTGCTCGTACAGGCGCGGGCGCGCCGGGGGCCGGGGTCGGGGCTTGGTAGGCACGCTCGCTGGCTCCTGATCCTCGGATCTGACTGTGGTGAGGGGCTTCCAGGCTAGAGCATCCGGTCGGCGGGCCCCCGGGGGCGACGCATCGGACGTCCCGCGATCGGGTGCGGCGGGGGCTTCACAAAAAGTGTGGTTCCGTGCCATTCTGACGTTAGGCCTAGTGGCCTAGCCACTGAACCACTGGGAGGTTGCTGTGGAGACCCGCGACACCGCCCTGGAGCTGTTGGACCGCACGCTCGACGCGGGATCCCACATCTCCTGGGACGAGGCGCCACCGGACGCGGACCCCGACCCCGCCTACGCCGACGCGCTCACCCGGGCGCGGGCCGCGACCGGATGCGACGAGGCGGTCCTGACGGGGGAGGGGCGGCTGCACGGCCGCCGCGTCGCCGTCGTGGCCAGCGAGTTCGGCTTCCTCGCCGGGTCCGTGGGGCTCGCCGCCGCCGGGCGCGTCGTCGCCGCCGTCGAACGCGCCACAGCAGAGCGGCTCCCCCTGCTGGCCGCCCCGGCCTCGGGCGGAACCCGCATGCAGGAGGGCACCCCCGCCTTCGCGGCCATGGCGGCGATCACCGCCGCCGTCACCGCGCACAAGGCCGCCGGGCTGCCCTACCTCGTCTACCTGCGCCACCCCACCACCGGAGGCGTCCTGGCCTCGTGGGGATCGCTTGGCCACCTCACCGCCGCCGAACCCGGAGCGCTTATCGGCTTCCTGGGCCCCCGCGTCTACGAGGCGCTGCGCGGCGCGCCGTTCCCCGAGGGCGTCCAGCGCGCGGAGAACCTCCAGCGGCACGGCCTCGTCGACGCCGTACTGCCCCGCGCCCGGCTCAGGGACGCCGCCGGGCTCGCCCTCGACGTCCTGCTCGACCGCCCGGCCGCGGCCGCGCCCCCGCCGCCGCCCGCCGAACCCCGCTCACCCGCCTCCGTCTGGGACTCTGTGACCCGCTCCCGCCGCAAGGAGCGCCCCGGCGTGCGCGAACTCCTGCGGCACGCGGCCAGCCACGTGGTGCGCCTTCGCGGAAGCGGCGAGGGAGAGGCGTCTCCCGCCCTGGTCACCGCACTGGCCCGGTTCGGCGGCAGGCCCTGCGTCCTGGTCGGCCAGGACCGCTCCCGTCAGAGCGCCGAACAGCCCATGGGCCCTGACGCGCTGCGCGAGGCCCGCCGGGGCATGCGCCTGGCCGCCGAACTGCGGCTGCCCCTGGTCACCGTCATCGACACCCCCGGCGCCGCGCTCTCCGCCGAAGCCGAGGAGCGGGGGACGGCCGGTCAGATCGCCCGCTGCCTGGCCGAGATGACCTCCCTGGCCGCCCCCACGGTCTCGGTCCTGCTGGGGCAGGGCGCCGGCGGGGGCGCGATCGCGCTCCTGCCCGCCGACCGCGTCCTGTGCGCCGAGCACGCATGGCTCGCCCCGCTGCCGCCCGAGGGGGCCAGCGCGATCGTCCACCGCACCCCCGACCGGGCCGGGGAACTGGCCCGGGCCCAGGGCATCGGCTCCACCGACATGCGCGCCCGCGGACTCGTGGACCGGGTGGTCCCAGAGTTCGGCGACGCCGCCGACGAGGACGTCGCGTTCTGCGCGCGCATGGGGGAGGCGATCGCCCGCGAACTCGCCGCGGTGCAGCCGCACGGGAGCTCCGGACCGCCGGGCGGACGCGCCGCGCGCTACCGCCGCCTGTGCGCCGCGTCCTGAGCGCGCGCCGCCCAGGACGCGAACACCGGATCAGTACCGATCACCAGGAGGTAGGGAACGTGGACCGCTCGCAAGGGCCGCTCAAGGGGATCGTGGTCATCGACCTGTCGCGGGCGCTGGCCGGACCGCACGCGGCCATGCTGCTGGGAGACCTCGGCGCGCGGGTGATCAAGGTCGAGCAGCCCGGCAGGGGGGACGAGACGCGCGGGTGGGGCCCGCCGTTCGTCGGACCGGAGGAGGAGCGCGTCAGCACCTACTTCCTGTCCTGCAACCGCAACAAGGAGTCCATCGAACTGGACCTGAAGTCCGAGGACGGCGCGGAGCAGCTGACCCGGCTCGTGCGTGCCGCCGACGTCCTGGTGGAGAACTTCCGCCCCGGCGTCCTGGACCGGCTCGGGTTCCCCGCCAGCCGCCTGGAGGAGCTCAACCGCCGCCTGGTGGTCTGCTCCATCAGCGGGTTCGGGCACGACGGTCCCGAGGGCGCACGCGCGGGCTACGACCAGATCGCCCAGGGAGAGGCCGGTCTGATGAGCCTGACCGGCCCCTCGCCCAAGGAACCGACCAAGACGGGCGTGGCCATCGGCGACCTGCTCGCGGGGATGAACGGCGCCCAGGGAGTGCTCGCCGCGCTCTTGGAGCGCGAGCGCACCGGGCGCGGTCGCGTGGTGCGAACCTCGCTGCTGTCCTCGATCGTGGGCGTGCACGCCTTCCAGGGAACCCGGTGGACCGTCGGGCGCGAGGTGCCCGCCGCCCTGGGCAACCAGCACCCCTCCATCGCCCCCTACGGCGCCTTCGCCTGCATGGGCGGCGTGCTCCAGGTGGCGGTGGGCGGCGGGGCGCTGTGGGAGCGCTTCGCCGGACTGCTCGGCCTGGACCCCCGCGACCCCAGGTTCGCCGACAACGCCTCCCGGGTGGAGCACCGCGAGGAGCTGATCGCCGAGGTGGAGGCGGTGCTGGGCCAGGGCACGCGCGACGAGTGGCTGCGCCGGATCGGTGAGGCGGGGGTGCCCTGCGGCGCGGTGCGCACCATCGACCAGGTCTACGAGTGGGAGCAGACGCGCTCCCAGGGGCTGCTGCTGGAGGTGGAGCACCCGCTGCTCGGCCCGATCGAGTTGCCCGGGTCCGCGCTGCGCTTCGACCCCGCGGCCGACGAGACGCCGCAGCCCCCCGGGACGGGCCATCTGCCGCCGCCCGCCCTGGGCGAGCACAACGACGCGGTGCGGGCCTGGCTCGACGAGGTCGAGGCCCGACCGGCCGGATAGACCGCGCACCGGCCACCGCGACAGCCATGCGGACGGCCGCGCCGGAGCCCCCGGGCGCCTGCGCGGCCGTCCGGCGTCGTACCACCCCTCGGCGCGCTCTTCCCCGCCGCGCCCACCCCGACCGCGTCCTGGGCGTCCTGTCCTGCCCGCCGCTGCTGGGCGCGGAGCTGGTCCGGCACACCGCCGACGAGCCCACCGCCGCGCCGGGCACGCCTTCTCCTCCTGCCCGCACGCCCACGCCGGGCGCACCGGTGCCGCCCTCGTCCCCATCACCAACCGGCTGGCGTCGGTGCGCATGGCCGACCACATCGTCGTGCTCGACCGGGGCCGGGCGGTGGAACGGGGCGGCCACGCCGAACCGCTGTCCGCCGACGGGCTCTACCGTGAGCTGTGGGACCTCCAGGCCAGCGCCTACCGCTTCACCGAGGAGGGCGAACCGGCGGCCTGACCCGGCGGAGGGTCGTGTACGGGTCCGGGGCCGGCGCCGTCTCGCGGGTTCCGGGCCCGTACGCCCGGGGTGTGGAGGGCGTCGGGAACGCCGGTCGCCGGGCACCAGCGTTTGTAGGGGCAGTCCAGGCAGGCCTCACCCGGAGTGGGCGGGTGTGAGGTGTCGCCGTGCCAGGGTCCGGCGAGTTCGCGAACCACCCGCCGGGCCGTGGCCCGGACGCGTTCCGACCCCGGGTCCAGCGACCGCACGGACGCGCCCCGGGGAGTGAGGACCTCCAGCTCCACGGCCGAGTCCGGGCCCGCGGGCAGGGCGCCGCAGGCGAAGAACCCCACCGCCAGGGCCAGTCGGGGCTGCGCCGCCAGCAGCGCCTCCTCGTCTTCCGGGAGAGCGTTCCCGCCCGGGAGGGGTCCTCCGCCGCTCGCGGGGCCTGCACTCTCGCCTGCGAGCAGGGTGTTTCCGGCCGGGAGGACCGCGCCGTCGTCCGGGGAGGGCGTACCTTCGTCTGAAGCGGGCACGCCGCCGTGCGGCGAGGGGGCGGCGCCCCCTCGCCGACCGGCCGCGTTGTCGTCCCGGCACGTCGGGCCTTCGCCCGGTGAGGGTGTGTCCCCGCCCGACGAGAGCGCGCCTCCCCTTCCGGGGTGTGCGTTCCCGCCCGGGGAAGGCCGGGCCTGCGCCGGGGCGTGCCCGGCTCCCGCAGGGGCTGGCGCTTCGTCGGTGGTGGTGACGGAGCGGTGGACCCAGGACCGGCCCCGGTGGTGGAGCACCTCGGCCCTGGCCAGAACCAGGACGTCGGCCCGCGTGTCGTCTGCGGCCAGACTGTGGCCCACCCGCACGTGGCTGCCCGAGGCCAGCCCGCGCAGCGGACAGACCCCGACGTGCGCGGCGATCATGGCGGCCCCCAGACGTGCCTGCCCGCCCTCCAACCGCCACCTGCCCGCGGACCAGGAAGAGTGGTCCCCGGGCAGATCCCCGGCCGTGCAGGGCCTTCGGGGCAGGCGCCGGTGCAGCCGCTCCAGCCAGGCGCGCACGGCGCGGTCGCGCCGCAGCGGCGCCGGTTCGGCGCCGGGGTCCCCGGGCAGGCCCAGGGCGTGGAAGTGCGCCCGGGCGGGACACCCCCGGTGGCGCAGTCCCAGGGAGACCGACCAGGAGCGCCGGGGCCACGGCCCGCCGCTCAGGCCGAGCAGCCCCGGCGCGCGCGGCAGCCGACCGCAGCCTCGGCGCCCCGCGCAGGCCAGGCAGTCCCCGCCGGGGGAGCGGGCCCCGCCCACCAGGGCCGAGCGCAGCCCCTCCCGGCCCGCCGAGGCGAAGGCCTCCCCGGCCTCGGCGGCCGAACCGTCGTAGAGGACGGCGGTGGAGGCGTCCAGACAGGAGGCCTCCACCACGCGCACCCGGTCCGGCGGCCGTGAGTCGGCGCCGCCGCGCTGTCCGCGCATCGGATAGGGGGCGCCGCCCCGGTACCGCCCGGGACGCGCCGCGCAGGCGTCGCGGTCCACCGGCGTGCCGGTGGCGAGCACGTACGCGGCCACCGCCACCTCCGCCCGGGAGCGGGCCCGCCCGCCGGCCGCGCCCGTGACCGGGACGCGCAGCTCCCGCACCCGTTCCGGCCCCTGGGCGTAGGCGTACCTGCGGCCCCGGGCGCACAGCTCGTAGGGCCGGGAGTTGGGTGAGCCGGGCACGGGCAGGTACTGGCGGACCCAGAAGTCGAAAACCGGGGCGCGTTGCGGGCCGCCTCGCCCGCGCTCCCCGGCCAGTGCCTCCAGGTAGCACCGCGCGGCTTGCCGGACCCAGAGCAGCAGCCCCGGGTGCGGCGGCGCGAGGCGCCCGCCCGGGAGGGCGCGGCCCGGCCCCTTCGGGGTGGACAGGTGCGCGCAGGCCTCCTCCAGTGCCATGCCCGCGTGCTCGACCAGGTCCAGGACGGCGTCCAGAACCGACCCGGGGGTGTCGCGCGGCGGCGGGTCCGCGCCGAGGGACGGGTCGGCGCTGAACCGGCGGTGCGCCGGGCACCCTCCCGAGGCCAGCGCCGCCGAGCCGCTGAAGACGCGGACGGTCGGTGCCGGGACGGATTCCCCGCTGGCGTGGTCGGACATGGGCGCCTCCCCTCACCAGAAGGGTGGCACGATCGGGGCCCCGCCGCCGGAGGCCTGTGGACAACTCCGCCCGGGGCGTAGGAGGCGCTGTACCGGGGTGTCCCGGCCGAGTGGTGCACATTCTCGAACCAAACCGAGTCCACGGTCGTGCACCCCGTCGCACGCCCCGGGGATCGGGTGTCCGTGCGCCTGGTCACCTCCCATCGCGGGGAGGTCGCGTTCCACGACGTGGGTGGGGGCCCACTGGAGGTCTGGCCGCGGTGGTGGCGTTTCGTGGCCCCGGTGCACTGCCTGGACGAGCACACTTTCACCCCGGCCTTCCCCGACGAGTTCTCCGGTGGGGAACATCCCGGCGAAGCTCCCCTGGACCCCTACGACATCGAGGGGACCGGCGGCGCGCGGGAGTGCGGGGCCGTCCAGGGCACGTGAGGCATCCGACACGCCGACACCCCCGCTCCGCTCCCTTGCGGAGCGGGGGATAAACCTCCGTAAAGAGTCACTCACGGTGACGTTTTCGACGCTCCGGGTGGTGCGGCGATCAACGGCGGGGAGCCCCCCCATCATGTTGAATGACGTCCATGATCGTGCGTCGAGTACTTCCCGATGAGATGAACGCCGTCAGTGAGCTGCGCCTGACGGCCTACACCGCCGACGGCCTCATGGACGTGAACCCGGCCTACGTCGAGACGCTCCGGCTCCTGGGCACGGACGGCCGCGGCGAGATCCTGGTCGCCGCCGACGAGAACCGGCTCCTGGGGACGGCCGTCTTCGAGCCCTGGTCTCCGGAGAGCGAGATCGCCCGCAACGCCGACGAGGCCGAGATCCGCGCCTTCGCCGTCGCCCCCGAGGCGCGGGGGCGCGGCGTGGGGCGCGACCTGGTCAACGCGCTCGTAGACCGCGCCCGTGAGGAGGGGGTCTCCCGGCTGCTGGTGGCCACCCTGCCCGAGATGGTCTCGACCCAGTACGTCTACCGCGCCCGCGGTTTCGAGCGGGTGCCCGAGCGCGACTGCGTCCCGCTGCCCGGCGTCGAGACGCTCGTCCACGAACTGGTCGTCAAGGCCTGAGCCCGCGCACACCCGTCCTCCCGCCCCGGTCCGGGGCGGGGGAGGGGTGTGCGCGGGCTCAGGCCTTGAA
>NZ_LEKI01000005.1:0-85238 GCF_001029525.1 Nocardiopsis sp. RV163
CGCCCGCCGCGTGCCCGCGCACTCCTCTGCCTGCGCCGAGGCCAGGACCGACACCACCAGGCCGTCGTAGTTGGTGGCGATCCGGGACGCCTGGCCGTGGTCGTCGCGCAGTGCCAGGCACAGCCCGCACATGTGCGACATCCACTCCTCGGCCAGCCCGTCGGACAACGTGTGCCGACAGGGACGCAGGATTCCGAACACGTGCTGACACCTCGTCTTCCGACGCCACGGTGGTGGCGGACTGTGCTGAACACCGGTGTTCGATGCCCGAGCCGCGCAAGAGGTTCCGGCCGTTCGAACTCCTTCCGCACGGCTTCGGCGGCACGGTCCCCGTTCGCGCGGCCGGACTCCGGTCGCCGGGGACCGCGGCGGTCCGGCGGGGCGATCCGAGACGAACGAACGGCACTGTCTCTCACATCGGCCCCAAGTGGAGAATGGCGTCCGTTTACGCCGTAGCGTGCACGACGAGGACACCGCGCGGACCGACGTGCGGCGGCTGACGAAGGGGACCAGAACAGTGAGTCGGATGCGCGCGGCCCTGTACGACCGGTACGGCGGCCCGGAGGTGCTGTACGAGGGCACGGTCGCCAAGCCCGGCGCCGGCCCGGGAGAGGTGCTGGTGCGCGTGCACGCCGCCAGTGTGAACGGCGGCGAGCTGCTGGGCCGTGCGGGCAGGATACGCCCGGTGACCGGGCTGGCCGGAAGGGGCTTTCCGAAGCGGACCGGAATCGACTTCGCGGGCGAGGTGGTCGAGACGGCGTCCGGCGTCTCGGAGTTCGCGCCGGGGGACCGGGTGTGGGGCGGCCTGCCCAGGGCGTTCGGCAGCGCGGCCGAGTTCGTGGCCGTCGCGCCCCGGCGGCTGGCCCCGGCACCGGCCGGGATCGACCTGGTCGAGGCCGCGGCCCTGCCCGGCGTCGGCACGACGGCCGTGACCGCGCTGCGGGACAAGGCCCGTCTCGCCCCGGGAGAGCGGCTGCTGGTGCGGGGCGCGAGCGGCGGGGTGGGCAGCGTCGCCGTCCAGCTCGGCCGGGCCTACGGCGCCCACGTCACCGCGCTGGCCGGGGCAGAGAACCTCGACTTCGTGCGGGAGCTGGGCGCCGACGAGGCCTTCGACTACGCGAGCACCGAACCGGAGGACCTGCCGCCGTTCGACGTCGTCCTGAACACGGTGGGGACCGGGATGGGCGCCTACCGCAGGCGGCTGACCCGGAACGGGCGCATGGTCACGATCACCTTCGACATCGAGCGCGCGCTCGCGTCGCTCTCCTACGTCGCCGCCTCGGCCGTCTTCGGTCCGCGCCGGATCCGCGCGTTCAGCGGCGACCCCGGGCACGAGCTGTTCGCCGAGCTGACCCGCCTGACCGAGTCCGGAGCCGTGCGCCCCGTCGTGGACAGGGTCCTCCCCCTGGCCGAGATCGCCGAGGCCCACCGGGTGCTGGAGGCCGGAGGCGTAAGGGGCAAGGTGGTGGTGCGCGTGGTCGGAACGCGGGCCTGAACCCGGCGTCCGCGACCGGTCCTCCGTGGTCCGTGAGCGTGCCGCCCGTTCGCGTGGGCGGCACGCACGCCACTTCTCGGCGCACCGGCGTGCCTGCCGTACCTCCCGCGAAGGCGCGGGGCACCTCGACCGCGCCCGGAGAACAGGTGGTGCGGAGCGGCCGCGCGGAGGGGCACCGCGATCCCCGCCGTGGGGAGGAACACGTGTCCACCGACCACGAGCGCCCGGCGCGACCGGTCCCGCCGACGCCCGGGACGCGTCCGCCCTCCGGCACGGCCCCGTCCGCCTGAGGCGGTCGGCGGCGGCCGGAGGCGCCCGGCCCCGTCCGGGCAGAGCGCCGCCGGTGAGGGCGGGCAGCGCACCGGACCTCGGTCAGGACCGGACCGCCACGGCTCGGGAGGCCTCCTCCAGCCACCCCAGGTACCAGTCCGTGAAGGTCAGGGGCGCGCCGTCCCCGCCGGTGAGCGGCTTGAGGTCCTCGTCGTCGACACGGCCGTCGCTCCACATGCGCCCGGCTTCGGGGCCCGTCACGACCAGCCACAGCCGCAGCGCGCAGCCCAGGTGGCACAGGCACAGCGCGCCGACGGTGCGCTCCTCGGCCCACAGCAGGTCCGCCATGCGCGCGTCCCAGGCCTCGTAGACCCGGTCGAACTCCTCGCCGTCCCCGAAGTCCTCCTCGACGGGCTCCTCGGCCCGCAGGGCGGCCAGGGACCGCGGATCGGGGCCGGTGGTCGGGAACGGCTCCGCCAACCGCGCCGGGGCGGCCAGGTCCGCACCGTCGCCGTGCCACCGCCACCGGCCGTCCGCCCCTCTGACCAGGGGGAAGACACCGTGTGCGGGCCCCGCTCCGCCGGCGCCCGCCCTGAGCAGGAACTCGCGGTACCCCGCCGGCAGGCGCGCGCCCACCTGCCCCTCCACCTCGGCCAGTTCCTCCGGCGTCAGCGGTTCAAGCAACTCGAAGCGGTGGGAACCCGCTCCGAAGACCTCCTCCGCACCGGGCGCCCGCGCCAGTTCCCGCACCCGTTCGCGGACTCCCGCCCACACATCCGTACTCGTGTCCATGGCGGCATCGTAGGAAGCCCCGCCGACAGTGCGGCGGCGACGGGACGGAGGGGCGGCCGGGAGGCGCTATCGTCCGGTGGGGCCGCAACCGTCCCGGCACGCCGCGGGAGCCTCGTCGCGCGGCCGTACACAGTGAGGAAGAACCGGCTTGCACACGAGCACCACACCGCCCGGGTCCGCGCGCCCCGACCGCGGCGGCGGCATGCCGCGCTGGCTCCCCCGGGCCATGCTGCTGGCACTGTGGCTGGTCAGCGCGTTCGGCCTCACCCTGTGGCTGTTCGTCCGGTTGCAGAGCCTCATCATGCTGCTGCTGATCTCGCTGTTCCTCGCCCTGGCGCTGGAACCGGCGGTCAACTGGCTCCACCGGCACCGCTGGCCGCGCGGGCCCGCCACCGGGCTGGCGATGCTGCTGGTACTGGCGTTGACCGTGGTGTTCCTCAGCCTGCTCGGGTCGATGCTGGTCGGCCAGATCCTGGCCTTCGTCTCCGAGATCCCCGCGATGATCCGCGCCGCGCTGGCCTGGGTCAACACCACTTTCGACACCTCCTACTCCCCCACCACCCTGCTCAACGAGATCTCCAGTGCCAGCGGGCTGGTCGAGCAGTACGCCTCCGGCATCGCCAACAACGTCTGGGGCGCCGGGACGACCGTCCTGGCGCTCCTGTTCAACGCGCTGACGATCGCGCTCTTCACCTTCTACCTGTGTGCCGACGGCCCGCGCTTCCGCCGCGTGATCTGCTCGGTCCTTCCGCCGCGCACCCAGCGCGAGGTGCTGCGGGCCTGGGAGATCGCGATCACCAAGACGGGCGGCTACCTCTACTCCCGTGCGCTGTTGGCCCTGGTCTGCTCGGGCGCGCACTACGTGGTGCTGGTGGCGCTGGACATCCCCTTCGCGTTCGCCCTGGCGCTGTGGGTGGGCGTGCTCTCGCAGTTCATCCCCACGGTGGGCACCTACATCGGCGGGGTCGTCCCGGTCCTCGTGGCGCTGGTGGAGGGCGTCTGGCCCGCGGTGTGGGTGCTGGTGTTCATCGTCGTCTACCAGCAGTTCGAGAACTACCTGCTCCAGCCGCGCATCACCGCCAAGACCCTGGACATGCACCCCGCGGTGGCGTTCGGCTCGGTCCTGGCGGGCGTGGCCATCCTGGGGGCGCCCGGTGCGCTGCTCGCGCTGCCGATGGGCGCGAGCATGCAGGCGTTCCTGGGGTCCTACATCCGGCGCTACGAGGTCACCGAGCACCACCTGCTCTCCGACGCCGAGGAGGACGGGAAGGGCGAGAGACCATCCCCGGCTCCGGCGGCCCCGGAGTCCGGGGGCGACGGGGGCGACGCGCGTCCCCCCGGTCCGCGCGAGCGGGACGGCGGGGAGGGGGCGTGACCGCCCGTTCCCGGGCCGTCCGGGCCGACGCGGGGCCGTGATCCGGAGACCCGGAGTAGAGCGGGGACAGCTCCGTCCCGACCGTCCCGGCCGATCCTGTCCGTACCGTCTGACGATATGACGGACACGTCCGCTTCGGCGCAGGAAACGCCCCATGGGATCGAGTACCGTTTTGGGGCGAGCCCGCGTGAGGGAAAGAGCGATCGACATGGACATCCTGAGCAGGAACAACGTCACGGTCACCGGAGCGGCCGACGGTCCGACCGTCGTGCTGGCCCACGGGTTCGGCTGCGATCAGAACATGTGGCGCCTGCTCGTCCCCGCCCTGGCCGACCGGTACCGGGTGGTGCTGTTCGACTACGTCGGTTCCGGGGGGTCGGACGCCTCCGCCTGGAGCGAGGAGAGGTACTCCTCCCTGGAGGGCTACGCCCAGGACGCGGTGGAGGTCTGCCGGGCACTGGACCTGGAGCGGGCGGTGTTCGTGGGGCACTCGGTCAGCGCCATGGTCGGCGTCATGGCCGCGCGGGAGGCACCGGAGCGGATCGGGGCTCTGGTGATGGTCTCCCCCTCGCCCCGCTACATCGACGACGAGGGCTACCGCGGCGGCTTCACCGCGGCCGACATCGACGAACTGCTGGCCTCGCTGGAGTCGAACTACCTGGGCTGGTCCTCTGCGATGGCGCCGGTGATCATGGGCAACCCCGAGCGGCCCGAACTGGGACAGGAGCTGACCAACAGCTTCTGCGCCACCGACCCCGACATCGCCCGGGTCTTCGCCCGCACCACCTTCCTGTCCGACAGCCGCGAGGACCTCAAGGAGGTGGAGGTTCCCACCCTGATCCTCGACTGCTCCCAGGACGCCATCGCCCCGCCCGAGGTCGGCGCCTTCGTCCACGCCGCGATCCCCTCCTCCAGGCTGGTCACCCTGGACGCCACCGGCCACTGCCCGCAGTTGAGCGCGCCGCGGGCCACCGCGGCGGCGCTGCTGGAGTTCCTGGAGCCCCTCCGGGACGCCGGATGAACGGGGAGACGGGACCGCGTGGGCCCGGCAACGGCTCCGCCACCGACGCGGCCTTCAGTTCGCTGCTGGAGGACAGCGCCGAGGAACTCTACGAGTCCGCGCCGTGCGGGTACCTGTCGACGCTCATGGACGGCACGATAGCCAGGATCAACGCCACGCTGCTGAGGTGGCTCGGCCTGGAACGCGGCGCCGTGGTGGGCCGCATGCGCTTCCCCGACCTGCTCACCATGGGCGGCAGGCTCTACCACGAGACGCACTTCGCGCCCCTGCTGCGCATGCGGGGCGAGATCAGCGGCATCGCCCTGGAGATGAGGGCCTCCGACGGCGGCCGCCTGCCCGTTCTGGTCTCCTCCGTCGTCAAGCACGACAGCGGGGGCGAGTCGCTGCTGATCCGCACCACCGTCTTCGACGCAACCGACCGCCGCGCCTACGAGGAGGAACTGCTGCGCCGCCGCAGGGAGGCGGAGCGGGCCCGCGCCGAGGCCGAACGGGCCCGCGCCGAGGCCGAGGAGGCGCACCGGCGGGCCGAGGCGGACCGGGCGCGCCTGGGGGAGGCGCTCGTCATCCTCCAGAGGGCCCTGCTGCCCGACACCCTGCCCGACGTTCCGGGCATGGAGGCCGCCGCCTACTACCACACCGCCTCCCCCTACCGGCTGGGCGGCGACTTCTACGACCTCTTCCCGCTCGGTGACGGGCGCTGGGCGTTCTTCCTCGGCGACGTGAGCGGCAAGGGGCCCGAGGCCGCGACCCTGACCTCCCAGGCCCGTTACGTCCTGCGCACCACCGCCCTGCACTCCCCCGAACCCGCGGACGCCCTGGGCACACTGAACACCGCCCTCCTGGAGCGCTACGCCGACAACGGCGATCCCCGCTACTGCACCGCCGTCTTCGGCGTCCTCGAACCCGACGGCGACGCCGGGCGCGTCCGTGCCCGCCTAGCCTTCGGCGGCCACCCCCCGGCCCTGGTCCTGCGCGGGGACGGCCGGGCCGAGTTCCTGTTCGCCTCCGGCGGGATGCTCGTCGGGGTGCTGCCCGACGCCCGCTTCGCCACCGTCGAGACCACCCTCGCCCCCGGCGACACCTTCGTGCTCTACACCGACGGCCTGACCGAGGCCCGCACCGGCGCCGGGCCCGACACGATGTACGGCGAGGAGGGCCTTCTCACCTTCGCCGAGCGGCACGCCCCCTCCACGGCCCAGGGAATCGTCGACGCCCTGGCCGAGCTGCTGGAGGGTTTCGGCGAGGGCCTCGACGACGACACCGCCCTCCTCGCGCTCGGTGTCCCCGCCTCCGCTCCACCGCCCCGTCAGGAACCGGACACCGCCCGATGAGCACCCTGACCATCACCCGCCGAGACAGCGCGACGGGTCCCGTCCTGGACGTGACCGGTTCGCTGGACTACGACCACGCCGCGACCCTGCGCCAGGAGGTCCGACTCCTGGCCCTGGACCCCGGCCAGTGCCTGTCCATCGACCTGTCCGGCCTGGACTTCTGCGACTCCAGCGGTATCAGCGCCCTGCTGGCCGCCCGTCAGCACGCCCTGGCCGCCGGGGCCGACATGGCCCTGCTCTCCGTCCCCGCCAACACCCTGCGCATCATGACCATGGTCGGCCTGAACCGGGTCTTCACCATCCGCCCCGGCACCGCCTGACCCGGGCGCGGCGCGGTCGTCCGCCCCGGTGCCCCGACGGCGGCGTCGCCCCGCGTCGCTTCGGCGGCGACCGAAACGACTCGGCCGTAGCGTCGCCGTATGGATTCCCGAACAGCCGCCACCGGACCCGCCGCCTCCGGCGACCCGTTTCCCCGCTCCGGCGCCGACCCCTCGAAGGGGCCGCAGAGCCCCGGCGAGCGGTTCCGCGCCCTGCACCGGCGGGGCGATCCCCTGCTGCTGCCCAACGCCTGGGACCACGCGTCGGCCGCCGCCCTGGCCGCCGCCGGGTTCCGCGCCGTTGGGACCACCAGCCTGGGTGTGGCCGCGGCGGCCGGGCTGCCCGACGCCCGGGGGCTCGCGCGCGAGGAGACACTGCGGCTCGCCCGGGGCCTGTCCCGGCTGGACGTGCCGGTCAGCGTGGACGTCGAGGGCGGCTTCAGCTCGTCACCGGCACGGGTCGCCGCGCTGGCCGCCGAACTGGAGCGGACGGGGATCGCCGGGATCAACCTGGAGGACGGCCTCCCGGACGGCGGGCTCGCCGACACCGGACACCAGCGGGCGGTGATCCGCGCGGTCGGGGAGGCGGCGCCGACGCTGTTCCTCAACGCGCGCACCGACACCCGCTGGCTGCCCGGCCACGCGGAACAGACCGCCGACCGTGCAGCCGCCTACGAGGAGGCCGGTGCCGACGGGGTGTTCGTGCCCGGCCTGCGCGACGAGGAGGAGATCGCCGCGCTGGCCGCCGCCCTGCGTGTTCCGCTCAACATCCTCCACTCCCCCGGCGGACCGCCGCCGCGGGTCCTCGCCGACCTGGGCGTGCGGCGGGTGAGCTGCGGTTCACTGCTCTTCCGCGCCGCCCTGCACGGGGCCCTGGCGGCGGCCGAGGCGGTGGCTTCGGGCCTCCCCCTCCCGGAGGGCGTCCCGGGCTACGGGGCGGTGCAGGACCTCGCACGGCGGTTCGACCGGGGTCCGGCTGACGGATGAACCGGAGACGGCCGCCGGTCCCGAACCCGCCACCGCTGCGGGGCGCCGCGCCGCCGCCGCGGTCGGCCGCTGGCACGCTTCCCGCGGCGGTGAAGGACCGCGGCCGCAGGCGGCGGACTCAGCGGTCGCCGGTGTCCAGCAGGCGTTCGAAGCGGCCCGCGGGGTGAGCGCGGGTGGGCATGGCCTCCACGAACGGCAGCAGCTCCCGCTCGGCCACCCCGTGGACCCGGCGCAGCTCGGCCACCGGGTCGGGGTGCTCGTCCACCCTCAGGTCCAGGTAGGGGTAGGGGTGGCCGGTGTGCACGTACAGCGCGGCGCTCTGTCTGCCCCGCCGGTCGCCGCCGGCCGCCTGCCCCGCCTCCAGGGCTCCCAGCAGCCGACGGTCCATCCGCTCCCCGGCACCGGCCTCGAACCGCCCGGCCATCGCGTCGAGCGTGTCGGCGCCGGTCAGGACGTTGCCCGCCACCGCGTAGCCGTTCCCCGTCCTGTGGCCGCACCACGGGTGCGCCTGCCCGCCGGTGTGCGCGGCGGCGCGCCCCTGGCGGTCGACCACCGCGACCTGCCGCGAGTCGGCGTCGGGGTCGGCGTCCAGGACCCGGCGCAGCGCGTCCTCGGCCGAGTGGGACCGCAGCAGCTCCAGGGCGTCCGCGCCCAGCAGCGGGTTGATCAGCGCCTGCGTGGCGACCGCCCCCGCCTCCGCGTGCGCGAACACCGACAGCGCGCCGATCGCCGGGAAGCGGCTGCTGACCGCGACACCGCACGTTCCGGTGGCGGCGTCGTGCGCGACGATGGAGAAGGTGCCTGCGTACAACCGGGCTCGCTCTCGGGGTTCGGGCGGATCGGACGCACGGCCGGTGCGGTGGGGCCTCGGCGCCGGGGACCGGGGCGCTCGTGCGGGTCACGGGAAGGGTACCGGGCGCGCGTGCCGACGGCCGCGGGTGTGCCGGTGCAAAGGCGCCCGGGCCCCGGACGCCGGTGCGCGCCGCGCCCGCCGCGGGCCGCTCCCCTCGCCGCGGTCGGGCCCGGGAGTCGACCCGCGTGACTGTCCTGCTTCAGGGCCGGGCCCCGGAGGATGACGGTGCGCTGTGCACCGCCTCCCGGAAGTCGGAAGCAGGGGAGTCTCCACGTCGCCCCGGCGCTTACCGTGCCGCTCTGATTGACTGGGCACATGCCTGAGCTCTCCCGTGATCTGCTGTTGGAACTGGCTGGCCGCAAGTCCTTCGACCGGGGCCTGGACTACCTCGGACGGGTGTCGGGGCTGCGCCGGGACGCGGAAACCGTGTACGCCGCCGTCCGCGGACAGCGGCGCTACCGGGTGAGGCTCACCGCCGAGGGGGCGTTCTCCTGGTGCTGCGACTGCCCCTGGGCCGAGGAGGGCAACTGCTGCAAGCACGTGGTCGCGGTGGGGCTGGTGCACCTGTACGAACGCGAGCACGGCGGAACCGCGTCCCCCGTACCCGATGTCGCCTCCTACCTGCACACCCTGGACCGCGAACGGCTGGTGGAGCTGCTGATGGAGGAGGCCGACCGCTCCCCCGCGCTCACCCTGGACCTGGAGGCACGGGCGGCGGTGGCGTCCGGGAGCCCCGAGGCGCTGCGGGCCCTGTTCGAGGGCGCCCTGCACGTCACCGAACCGGTTCCCTGCGAACAGGCGGCCGAGTACGCCCGGGCGGTGCACAGCGCCGTGGACGCGGTACGGGAGCTGGAGCGTTCCGGCCGGACCGAGGACGCCATGGAGCTGTTCGACGCGGTGCTCTCCTTCACCGGTGAGGCGGAGGAGATGGTGGAGGACCCCGACGGCGAGGTCATGTCGGCGCTGGAACGCCTGCACGGGTAAGGGGCGGACGACTGCGCCCTGCCTGGCGCCTGCCGCCCGCCCGAACACCGCAGGCGAGAGCCGCACCGGCTGGCCGAGGACCTGTTCCCGCGCATACAGGGGTCGCCACGACCCGCACCGATGCGCTCGGCACCGCCGGTGAAGCACTCCGACGGTGTGCGCTGTCCCGGACCGGCGCGGTGGCAGGGCCACTCGGATCCGGCTCCGCTCACAGGAACCGCGAGTGGCGCTGTCCCAGTGCGGTGAGACCGGAAACCGCGCGGCGAGAGCGCTCCGCCCCGTGCACGCGGGCGCTGACGCGCTACGAAATCCTCGCGTCCCCACGGCTCCAGGTGTCACGGCTTGGGCTCGCCTCTGCGTCGAAGGGCCCGTACTCGGCGTCGTAGGCCTCCGTGAGCCTGCGCGCGTTGCGCTTGTGCTTGCGCGCCCACGGCCAGGCCACAGCGAACACCACGACGACGAACAGCGCCATGAACGGCTGGAAGGTGTCCCCTGTGCCGTTCACGAACCGGATCCCCGTGAACACCAGGTAGGGCGCCCCGGCCATCAGACCGACCAGCGCGAAGACCCTGTTGGAGTTGGCGCGTTCGGACTGGGGCGCCAGGTACCGGGCGAGCCGGTCCAACCGGGGGTCACCGCTGAGCTCGCCCCGGCGCAGGTGGCGCTGCGCGGCACGCAGGGCGTCCGGGTCGACGTCGTGGGGGACCTTCGCCTTCTTGGTGGTCCACCGCAGCATCAGCACGCCGACGCCCGCACCCAGGGCCGCGCAGGCGGCCACGGCCGCCAGGGCGCCCAGCATCCACGGCCACACCTGGGACAGCGGTGTGTCGCCGAACAAGGCCATCGGTACGAAGCAGAGGGCGAGCAGGGCCGCACCGTACGCGGTCACGAGCAGGGTGACCCTCAGCATGTACTGCCAAGGATGGTTCTGGCCGTAGCGCTGAAGCAGCATGAACTGTCGGATGGGATTGAACCGGCCCATGCGGGGGGTATTCGTTTTCTCAGCCATATCCATCCCATTGCCTTATCGGAGCCGGGCAAACAACCACGGCCGCCTGTCGGGCCTCTTGGCCTTCAGCGAGACAACACCGATCACCTCTTCTCCGAACCGACTTGCCTTGCCCACCAGAACAAGCACGGGTTTCACTTCAGGAACAGGCATCACGAAAGCGACCGGTTTTTCGCATGGGAAGTGCCCGCCCTCCCACCGCGTCCGCTGAAACGGAGACTCCGGCGGCGAGACCCCCCAAACCGCCCACCCCAGCGAACGGATGACAAGACACTGTGAGCCGGGGCGTCGGAACGAACACCCCGGACCCGCCCTGAACTGCCCTTTCAGTGCCGTTCACCCTGTTCGCACGCTTAGCCGAACACCCTGGGGAACACACTCGACGAAGAGGTCCGTCAGCTCCGCTAGCTGGTCGGCCTCCGTGTACGTGAAGCTCGGATACCGATCTCGTCCGGCCCGGAAAGGCGGACGACCGAAACCCCGAACTGGAATCCAAAGCGACTCAAGGACGCCGAGCGGCACCCCTCGACAAACCGTTCCGCGCCGCTGGGAACCGCACGCCTTCCAGCGGAGACGCGGATTTCGGAGCGTGGATCCCGTACCGGATATCCACACCGGGGCGCCCACCGACCGCATGACGGACCGGAGGCAGCCGACGCCGGGCTATTCCCGTCCGCCCGGGAACGGGCCGCTCCGACGGGCGCGAGGCGCCCTGACCACCTCACCCAACGGGCGCACGTCGGCGGCGTCCACGGTGGCCAGAGCACCGGGAGCGGCCCGGCGTACCCGACCACGCGCCACGAGCACCCCGCCGCCGAACACCGGGGCGGCCGAGTGCCGCTGGGCGCGGCCGGACAGGGCCAGGTCGACCAGGCCGGTGCGGTCCTCCAGTGTCGCGAACACCATTCGGCGGCCCGAACGCGTGGGAGGGGTCTGCACGCTCACCCGCAGCCCCGCCACGGTGACCGTGGCGCCGTCCTCCCACCGGTGCAGGTCCCGGGCCAGGGTCAGACGGTGGTGGGCCGCCAGGCGAGCGATGTCCTCGGCGTGGGCGTCCAACAGGTGCCCCGACAGCTCATAGCCCAGTACCCGCAACTCCTCGGCGACGGCGTCGGCGCGGGTCACGGCCACCGCCCCGGCCGGGCGGGAACGCGCCGACGCGTCGGTGAGGGCGAGTTGGCCCCGAGCGGTCCGTGCGGCGCGGGGGCGCCGGAGGACATGGGCGCGCAGCAGGGCGTCACGGCGGTGGGCGTGGCCGCCGACGAGGCTGTCCAGGCCTCCGGCCAGGATCAGGTCGTCCAGGCCCTGCCCGGACAGGTCGGTGCGCTCCAGCACGTCCTCCAGGCCGGTGAAGGGACGCCGGGCCAGGATCTGCTCCACCGCTGCGGCCGGAAGCGAGGACACGTCGTCCAGCGGCGGGCGCACCCCCCACCGGGGCGGCCCCTCCGACCCGACGCGCGCCACGCGCCAGGTGGAGTGGGAGGCGTTGACGTCCAGGCCCAGGACCGGCACGCCCGTGCGCCGGGCGTCCTGGAGCAGGACCCGGCGCGGGTACATACCCGGGTGGTGTTCCATGACCCCCGCGGTGAACGCGGCCGGGTGGTGGCGCTTGAGGTAGGCGGACTGGTAGGTCACGGCGGCGAACGCGGTGCCGTGGGCGCGGCAGAACCCGAACGCGCCGAACGCGGCGATCATCTCCCAGACCTGGTCGGTGACCCGGGTGGGGTGGCCGCGCTGGGCGGCCAGCGTGCGCACCTCGGCCTCGACCTGGGCCCGCCCCTGGTCGGTGGCCAGGGCGCGGCGCATGGCTTCGGCGCGGTCCAGGCCGCACCCGGTGTAGGCGTCCAGGACCTGGAGGAGCTGTTCGTGCCAGAGCAGGGCGCCGCCGGTCTCGGCCAGAACGGGGTCCAGGCACGGGTGCGGGGCCGGGGCCGGGGCGCCCGCGCGGCCGTCGAGGTAGGCGGCGACCATGTCCACGCCCATGGGGCCGGGGCGGAACAGGCTGATGTCGGCGACCAGGTCGGCCAGGCGGCGGGGGCGCAGCCGGGTGACCAGGGAGCGCTGACCGGGGGATTCGATCTGGTAGCAGGACAGGGTGTTGCCGGCGGCGATCATGTGGGCGGTGGCCGCGTCCGCGTCGGGCAGGGCCTCCAGGTCCGGGGCGGTACGGGTGGTGCGCGCGATCTCGGCTTGGGCGTGGGCCAGGGTGGACTGCATCCGCACGCCCAGGACGTCGAGTTTTAGCAGGCCCCAGGGTTCCACCCCGTCCTTGTCGGCCTGGACCATCGGGTACCCCGCGCCGGAGGGCTGGGTGGGGACGCGCGAGGTCAGGTCGGCGCCGGTGAGCACGAGCCCGCAGGGGTGCATGGCCAGGTGCCGGGGAAGCCCGTCCAGCCGTTCGGCCAGGGTGAACAGGCGCTCCACGTGCTCGCCGGCCAGGGGGGCGCCGCCGACCCGGGACAGCTCCGGTAGTTCCCGGGCGGCCTGGCGGATCCGGGCGGCGCGCACCCGGGGGAAGGCGGCGGCGATGCGTTCGACCTCCGCCGAGGGCAGGGACAGGGCGGCCCCGGCGTCGCGCAGGGCCGAGCGGGCCCGGTAGGTGTCGACCATCGCGACCGCCGCGGCGGCGCCGGGGTGGGCGGCGATGACCGCGTCGTAGGCCTCCAGGCGCCGCGCGGACTCCACGTCCAGGTCGATGTCCGGCTGTCCGGGCCGGGAGGGTGTGAGGAAGCGCTCCATGAGCAGGCCGTGCTCCAGCGGGTTGACGGCGCTGATGCCGAGCAGGTGTACGACCAGGCTTCCTGCGGCCGATCCGCGCGCCGAGACCCGGATGTGCTTGGCGCGGACGGCGTCGGCGGCGTCGGCCACGGTCAGGAAGTAGGACCACAGGCCCAGGCGGTCGATGACGGCGAGTTCGGCCTCCAGACGGGCCGGGGCGCGGCCGTCCCCGTCCATGCCCAGGCGGGCGGCGCCGGAGGCGCACCGGGCGCGCAGTTCGGCGGCGGCGCCGGGGCGTGCGGGCAGGTGCAGGCGTCCCATGCCCAGGTCCGCGGCAGGGTCCAGGGCGCAGGAGGCCGCCAGCGCGGCGGTGTGCGCGAGCAGCCGTCGCGCCCGGGACCGGTCTCCCGCGCACACCGCCGTGGCCACGGCGAGCATCTCGGCGCCGGTGGCCGGGTGCGCCCGGTCGGTGGGCGGGTCGGGGGTGTAGCCGCCGGGCGCCCACTGGCGGATCCGGTCCAGGGACCGCGCCAGGGAGGCGTCGGCCGGGGCCGGATAGCGGACGGCGTTGGTCAGCACCGCGAGCACCCGGTGGTCGTCGGCCAGGCTCACCAGGGCGCGGGCCGTCTCGCGCTGGCCCGGGGCGCCGTGGTCGTGCGGCGCCAGGGCGATCTCGGCGCCGGTGGACCGCCAGGCCAGGAGCAGGGCGCGGGCGCGGCTCGCCTCCCGCCCGGCCAGGGCCCGTCCCACGTCGGAGTCCGGGCCCAGCAGGACGACCAGGCCCCGGGCGTGCTCGGCGACCTCGTCCGGAGTGGTGGCGACCGGCCCGGGGCGGTGGTGGGCGGCGGTGACCAGGCGGCACAGGGACGCCCATCCGGCCGGGCCCCGGGCGAGCAGGACCGCGCGGCCGCCGCCCGGGGCGGCCAGTGCCAGGTCGGCGCCGAGCACGGGTCGGATTCCGGCCTCGCGGCAGGCGTGGACGTGCTCGGCGGCGCCGAAGAGGCTGTCGCGGTCGGTGAGCGCCGCGACCGGCTGGTCGTCGGCCGCGGCGCGGGCCACGAGCGCGGCCGGGGCGGCGGTGCCGTGCCGGAACGAGTAGTTGGACGCCGTCCGCAGGTGCGCGAACACCGACACCCCTCCCCTGGCCGTGCGGCCGGGGAGGAAGACGCCGCATTCGAACTGTCGTACGAAAACTGTAGCGTAGAGGAGGGGTCCCCGCAGCCTTGAGCTGGAACTACGCCCCAATCGGCCGTACGGCGGCCTGGAAGGCCCCGACGGCTTCGGCGAGGCGTTCGCGGTTCTGCGGCGGAAGTGGGCCGGACGGTGAGGCGCGGGTCCGTTCGTGCCGGTGGCCCACCCGCCGTACACGCCGGGCCCGCCTCTGACCGGGGCGCACCCGCCTCAACCAGCGGTGCGGACGCCCCGGGCGATGAACGCCGCCTCCCTGGCACGGGCGCGGGTGACCACGCCGCGCAGGGCGGGGCCGGTGAGCAGCACCACGGGAGCGATCCGGTTCGGCGCGGTCGGGTACCACCCGGGCAGGGCCGCCTCGATCACGGCCCAGGCCCCGTTCCGGGTTCCCCGGGCCGCCAGCCCCCGGGCGGTCTCCAGTGCCTCCTCGAACTCCGGGGGCTCGGGCGTCCGGTGCGCGTCCGACCCCCGGTCGCCGTGACGACGCCCGGGTCCGGGAGGGCGCACGGATCACCGGCATCGGGGCCCCGCTGCGCCGGGCCCCGACCGCGGAGCCCGGGGCGGCCCCGGCCCGGTCGCCTCCGGGACAGAGTTCTCCCGTCCACCGGGACAACCGGCTCCGACCGGGGCAGGATCACGGACATGCCCGAGATCATCAAGCGGAAGGCCCGAGCGGTCCTGTTCGACCGGCAGGGGCGGCTGGTGCTCATCAAGCGGACCCGTCCGGGCCGCGACCCCTACTGGGTCACGGCCGGGGGCGGTGTCGAGCCGGAGGACGCCGGCGTGGAGGCCGCCCTGCGCCGCGAGGTCTTCGAGGAGCTCGGCGGACGCGTCGACCGGGTGCGCGAGGTCGTGGTCATCACCGACGAACGCCCCGAGGGGACCCTCGTCCAGCACGTGTTCGTCGCCCGGTTGACGGAGACGGACCCCTCCAGCCGTACCGGGCCGGAGTTCTCCGATCCCGCGCGGGGAACCTACGAGACCGTCGTCCTCCCCGGTACCGCCGAAGCCCTCGGGAGCATCCGTCTGCTCCCGGAACCGCTGGCGCGGTTCCTGGAGGACAACCTGCGCGGATTGCGCGCGCTGGTGGCCGACTCCCGCACGGGGCCGCCCGGGGGGTGAGTCCGCGGACCTGGACGGGCCGGACGCAGGCCCCGCACGCACGGCCGCGCGAGGCGGCTCACTCCACCTGCTGCTGGCGGTGCGACCCGGGGTCGAGCAACGGCGAGGAGCGTCCGGACACACCGCCCAGGTAGGTCACGACCGGCGCACCCGTGTGCGGGGAGGTGTCGACGACGGCTTGGACCCCGTAGACGGAACGGACGAGACCGGGTGTCAGCACGGCGGCGGGCGCACCCGTCGCCGCGATCCGTCCGGCGTGCAGGACCGCGACCCGGTCGCAGTAGCGTGCGGCCAGGTTGAGGTCGTGCAGGGCGGTCACCACCGTCATGTCGAGCGAGCGCAGCAGGGCGAGGACGTCGAGCTGGTAGCGGATGTCGAGGTGGTTGGTCGGCTCGTCCAGCACGATCACCTCCGGCTGCTGCGCGAGCGCGCGGGCGAGCTGGGCGCGCTGTCGCTCACCGCCGGAGAGCGTCCGCCACGACCGCGACCGGTAGGCGCGCATCCCGGTGAGGGCGAGCGCCCGTTCGATCGCGGCGCGGTCCGCACCGTCCAGTCCGGCGAAGGTGCCGCGGTAGGGCGTCCTGCCGAGCGCCACGGCGTCGTCGACGGTGATGTCGGTGTGCACCTCGGGCGACTGCTCCACGATCGCCACCCGCCGGGCGACCGCGCGCCGGGGCAGGGAGCGGACCGGTTCCCCGCCCAGGAGCACCGTTCCGGCGTCCGGGCGCCGGAGCCCCGCCAGGATGCGCAGCAGCGAGGTCTTGCCCGCCCCGTTGGGCCCGAGCACGGCGAGCACCTCGTCGGAGCGCGCCCGGATCGAGACCCCGTCGAGGATGCGTGTCCTGTCGACCGACCACGTGACGCCGTTCGCCTCCAGTGCCGTCATTGCCGGGCCGCCCTTCCCAGCACGACCGCGAACACCGGTGCGCCGAGCAGCGCCGTGATCACTCCCACCGGGATCTCGTGCGGCGAGAACGCCGAACGGGCGAAGGTGTCGACCCACACCAGGAAGATCGCGCCCCCGATCCCGCTGAGGGGGAGCAGCAGGCGGTGCGCGGGCCCCGCCAGCAGACGCACTACGTGCGGCACGAGCAGCCCGATGAACCCGATCGCCCCGGACGCCGCGACGGCCGCCGCCGTGACGAGCGCGGTGAGGACCATGAGCGTCACCCGCGCCCGGGTCACGTTGACCCCGAGCGAGGAGGCGGTGTCCCAGCCGAAGGTGAACGCGTCCAGGGCCGGGGCGAAGAACAGGCAGCCCACGGCTCCGAGCACGATGACGGCGGACGCCACGAGCAGCGGCTCCCAGCGTGCGCCTCCGAGCGATCCGAGCAGCCAGTACGTGAAGCCCCGGGTGGCGTCCGCGTCGCCGTCGAGCATCAGCACGAGCGAGGTGATCGCGGAGAAGAACTGCGACACCAGCACACCGGTGAGCACCACGCGGGCGGGGTTGGAGACACGTCCGCCCCCGATGAGGACCAGCACGATCGCGAAGGCGGCCAGCGCCCCGGCGAAGGCGCCCGCGGAGAGGGTCACCGCGCCCGAGCCGAGCCCGAGCACCATGATCGCGACCGCCCCGGTGGACGCCCCCGAGGAGACCCCGAGCAGGTAAGGTTCGGCGAGCGGGTTGCGGGTGATGGACTGCAGCACCGCGCCCGAGACCGAGAGCCCGAGACCGACCGAGGCCGCGAGGAGCACGCGCGGCAGACGCGACTCCCAGATGAGGGCGTCGATGAGCGGCGGTGCCGCCGGGACGGGGGCGAGCGCGCCCAGTCCGATGTTGCGCAGGATGATCCCGAGCACGTCGAGCGCCCCGATGTTCGCCGTGCCGACGAAGGCCGCGACGAGGACCGTCACGCACAGCGCGAGGACGGAGACGGCGACGGCCAGGGACGAGCGCAGCCTGCCCGGTACGCGTTTGGGAGGGACATCGGCGGCGCCCGCCGCCGCCCGCGCCGCCAGCGGGTCGGCGTCGGGGAGCGCGTCCCCGTGGGGCGGGCCGGTCCGCGAAGGATCGGTGAGTCTGGTCATTTCCGCGCGAACACCACGACATCGTCGTAGTACCGCCAGATGACCCCGGTTTCGGCGAACCCGGCGGTACTGAGCGCTTGCAGGTGCAGTTCGAGCGGTGCGTGCGGTGTGGGCGGGCGGTCGGCGAAGCGGCGCTCGCGCTCGGCGCGGTGCCGTCCGAACGCGTCGTACGCGACGGCGTCCGACCACCACTCGTCCCAGGTCCGCACACCCCGCGAGTGCGCGTCGCGCTGGGTGCGTTCGTCGTCGGCGGCCGCGGCCCCGGTGAGGAACGGCTGCGAGCGCGGATCGTAGCGCAGGTGGTCGGCGTTCATGAAGACGCCGT
The DNA here is from genome assembly GCF_001029525.1 of Nocardiopsis sp. RV163. Lineage (NCBI taxonomy): Bacteria > Bacillati > Actinomycetota > Actinomycetes > Streptosporangiales > Nocardiopsidaceae > Nocardiopsis > Nocardiopsis sp. RV163. Next base: position 17,822 of record NZ_LEKI01000005.1, read on the forward strand.
CGTCGGGGAGCAGTGCGCCCAGGGCTCCGTAGACGGCGACGAGCTGTGCCGGCTCCAGCCAGTGGAGCGCGGTCGAGGAGACGGCGACGTGGACCGGCCCGTCGGGCAGCTCGGCCCTCCAGCCGGGCGCGGCGAGGTCGGCGTCGACCGGCGTGAAGCGTGAACCGTGGCGCTGACCGAGCCAGGAGCCCGCGATCGCGAGCAGCACCGGGTCGTAGTCGACCCCGGTCACCCGGGCGCCCGGGAACCGGTCGAGGACGCGCTGCGAGAGGCTGCCGGGGCCGCACGCCAGGTCGAGAACGGTCATGCCGGTCCCGTCGGCCCCGAACGCGTCCGAGGAGGCGCACGTGCGCGCGATGACGTCGAGCATGATCTCGAACCTCTGCTCGCGGTGGGTGATGTAGGCCGCCTGCTGGGCGTCCCAGTCACCGATGAGCCGTTCGAGGGCGTTCCCTTCGAGCGTGTTCGCGGTCGTGGTCGTCATCACTCGACCTCCATGTCGATGAGGCCCCGCGCGATGGTCGGGACGGCCTGCACGCTGTGGACCGACGGGTCCATGTGCTGCCCGGGCACGACGATGAAGCGGTCGTTGACGACGGCGTCCATGGTCGAGGTCAGGGGGTCGTTCTTGAGGAAATCGATCTTCTCCTCGGCCGTGTCGCCGGGGTAGCCGCGGCTCAGGTCCGCGAGCACGAGCACGTCGGGGTCACGCTCGGCGACCTCGTCCCAGCTGACCTCCGGCCACTTGGTGGAGGCGTCGCTGAAGGCGTTCTCGGCGCCGAGCATCTCGGTCACGGTCTGCGGGAGCCCGCCGGGCCCCGCGACCGACGGGGTGGAGGATGACGCCGCGGTGGAGTAGAACCAGACCAGGCTCGGTGTGCCCTCGATCCGTTCGGCGGTCTGGAGTCCCTCCTCGACCACGGTCCGCTGCTCGGCGACGAGCTCTTCGCCCGCCTCGGGCACGTCGAAGACGCGGGCGATCGTCTCGATCTCGTCGAAGAGCATCTCGAAGGTCGCGCCGCCCTCGACGGCCTCGTGGTAGGTGCAGTCGAACTCGCTCAGGTAGGTCGGGACGCCGAGCTCGTGCAGTTCGGCGCGCTCACCGGCGTTCTCGGCGGTGAGGAACGAGGCGAAGGACGAGTAGACGAAGTCGGGCTGCGCTTCGAGGAGGGTCTCGTGCTTGAGCAGGCCGTCCGTGAGCAGGGGGACGCTCTCGTAGGCGTCGGCGATGTCGCTGGGGACGGGGTCGGTCTCGTAGGAGGTGCCCGCCATGCGGTCGGCGAGGCCGAGCTGGACCATGATCTCGGTGGCCGACTGGTTCAGCGAGACCGCGCGCTCGGGGGGCTGCTCGACGGTCAGCTCGGTGTCGCAGTTCTGGATGCTGAGGGGGTAGGAGGTCGTGCCCTCGCCCGCTGTAGCCGCGGAGCCGGTCCCGGAGGCGGGTGCCGCCGCGCACCCGGTCAGGGTGAGAGCGGACACGACCCCCACGGTTCTGATAACGGTTTTCAGTTTCATGATCCGTAGACTACAACGCCTCCACCACCACCAGCCCGTACTCCGCTGCGTGACGGCCGAGGGGCGGCCACGGCACCCCCTCGGGCGGCTGCCTCCAGGGCCGCGCGGCTCCGGAACCCGGCGACACGGCTCCGGAAGAAGCGGGACGAACCGCCCGGAGCGCCCGTTTCACCACGAGCGTCCGGACGGTGGGGCCGTCAGGCGGAACGGCGGCGGACCACGATCACGTTGTCCGTCACGTCGGCCGTCGTGCCGTCGGGGCCGCTGGCCACCCGCTCGGCGCTCTCGCAGCGTTCGGTGGTCCAGCCGTCCCCGAGCTTGAGCGCGTCCAGGGTCTCCTCCGGCGCGGGGAACACGGGCTCCTCGTCCCCGAAGCGCCAGGACCAGGGCGCGGTGGACGCGTGGTCGACGAGGACCAGGCGCCCGCCGACCGCCACCCGCCGGGCGGCGCGGCGCAGGACTTCCTCCCGGTCGAACGCCACCGGACTGTGGAAGTAGCAGGCGTAGACCAGGTCGAACGGTCCGGCGGGCAGCGAACGGGACAGGTCGTGCCGCTCGACCCGCAGGCGGTCCAGGCCCTGCGCGGCGGCCATGTCGGCGATGCGCCCGACCGCGGTGGCCGAGACCTCGGCCGCGGTGACGCGCCAGCCCAGGGAGGCCAGCCACCGGGCGTCTCCGCCTCGGCCCGCGCCCAGGTCGCAGGCGCGGCCCGGCACCAGTTCGAGGTCGCGCACCAGTTCGGTGAGCCGGAAGTTGGGCGGGGGCGCCGCGACGGTCTCGGCCGACCGGTGCAGCGGTTCCCAGAACTCGGCGCTGGGTGAGGTGGGGTCCTGAGCGTCATGTGTCATGCGGCGATACTCACCGACACCCGCAGTTCCGGGCAAAAAGTTTTGCCGGAGCAGCAAACGCGCAGGCCCCGGGCGGGCCGGCCGGAGGGCCGGCCGGGGTCGCCGCCAGCGCCACGGCGGCACCGGCCGCACCCGCCAGACAGGCCAGGGACGGGCGTCGCCGACCCCGGGGTCGCGCCCCCGCATCCTCCGCGACCCTTCATCAAGCGACATGGGTCACACGAATTCCCATAGAAAACGATTTTCATTTTCGACTAGCATCGCAGACGACCGCGCGGCCCCAAGGCACGACGGACAGATCACACCCGCCGCCTTGGAACGCGCGGTCACCGCACGCCCCCGACCGGACGGGTGGGCGCCCGGCCCAGCACCCACCGGCCTCTCGCCCGGCCCCGGGAGCGGACCGGCGCCCACCTGTTCCCCGGGGGACTCCCCGCGTCCACCGCAACGACCGCGCGGCCGCGCCGCCGCGGGTCAGGACCCGGTCGCGGACCGCCCGCCCAGGTGGCGGGCCAGGAAGCGCTCCAGCCTCCCGTACAGTTCGATGTTGCTGTCCGGGTTGGTGAACCAGTGGCCCTCGGTCTCGTTCAGCAGGTACTCGACCTCGGCTCCTCGGGAGCGGAGCGCGTCCGCGACGCGGTCGGAGTTGCGCCGGTGGACGCGGACGTCGTTGGCGCCGTGGATCAGCAGCACGGGCGCGGTGATGTCGTCGACCCGGCTGATGGGCGAGCGGGCGAGCATGTCGGCCCTCTGGCGGGGGTCGTCCGGGTCGCCGATGTAGCGCAGATAGCTGTTCTCGACGGCTCGACGGGCGAACGGGACGACCGACTCGACGAGGTCTACCAGGTCGGACATTCCGGTGTAGCTGACCGCGGCGGCGAACCTGTCGGGGGTGAACGCCGCACCGACCAGCGCCGCGTAGCCGCCGTAGGAGCAGCCGTAGACCGCCACCCGGTCCGGATCGGTGTAGCCCTGTTCGACCGCCCAGTCGAGGGCGTCGATCAGGTCGTCGTGCATGCGCCCGGCGAACTGGCCGATCGCGGCCTGTGTGTGGGCCTTGCCGTAACCGGTGGAGCCTCGGAAGTCGACCTGCAGCACCGCGTAGCCGCGGTTGGCCAGGAGTTGCACCTCCGGGTCGTAGCACCAGCTATCGCGGTACCACGGTCCGCCGTGCACCAGCAGCACGGTCGGCAGGCCGCGCGGTTCGACCCCGACCGGCAGGGTGAGGTGGCAGGGCAGGGTCAGGCCGTCGCGGGCGCTGACGGCGACCGGGGCGACCGGGGCCAACTCGGCCGGGTCCAGGTGGGGGAAGGGCCGGAACAGGCGGTGCGCCCGCCCCGTGGCGTGGTCGTAGAACCAGGTGACGCCGGGGTCGCGGTCGTGGGTGAAGTCCACCACCCAGCGCCGCGCCCCGGTGTCGCAGGAGACGTGGGCCAGGTCGCCGTCGGACAGCTCGGCCAGTCGCGGCAGGACCTCGGCGAAGTGCGGGTCGAGCGCGTGGACCTCCTGGCGGGCGCCGAGGTAGCGGGCGCCGAGCAGGCCCCCGGTTCCCGGGTGCAGGATCAGCGAGGACGGGAAACGCGGGTCGGCCTCGGGGCGCGGGGTGTCCAGGTCGAACACGGGGTGGCCGTCCACGCCGGTCTGCTCGCCGGTGTCCAGGTCGAGCCGGACCAGGCGGGTGCGGTCGGAGCCCCGCGACGAACCGATCCACAGTCCGCTCCCGTCCGGAGTGGGCGCCGCCGGAAGGATTCCGAAGAGGGCGTCGGTGCCGGGGAAACGGGCGATCGTGCGCCGCGCGCCCCCGGTGTGCTCCGACAGCACGTGGTCGCCTCCCTCCTCCATGGTGAACGCCAGCAGCCGGTCCGGGGTGCGCAGCCAGGAGAGGACGTCGCCGGGGTTCTCCGCGGCGGTGGTCAGGCGGCCGGTCTCCAGGTCGAGTTCGAACAGGTCGGCCAGGTCGGGGCGGCGCAGGTTGAGCTGCACGAAAGCGGTGCCCGGGCGGTCCGGCGGGAGTTGCGCGCCGAGCAGCCGCACGCCCTCGAAGGGGGTCAGGTCGACGGCGGGCTCGTCGGGCCGGTTCGGGTCCGCGCGGTGCAGGTGCCAGTTCTCGTCGCCGTCGGTGTCCTGCTGGAACAGCAGGTAGCGGCCGTCCGCGGTCCAGAAGAAGGCGTCGACGCTGCGCCGGGTGTCGGAGGTGACCCGCCAGGCGCCCGGGGCGTCGGCGCCGTGCGCCTCGTCGGGGGCGGTCCAGTCCGAGTCCGGGTCGCGGACGAACACGTTGAGCCGACCGCGCCACGGAGCGAGGTAGGCGACCCTCGTGCCGTCCGGGGACAGCAGGGCCCGGCTGCGGGCGGGCGGGCCGAAGAACTCCTCGACGGTGATCAGCTTGGACGGGGCGGTCATGGCGGCTCCTCGTGGTCGACGGGTTCGTGCACGCCCGAGTCCACTCCCCGACGTCGCGTCACACTCAAGCCCGAGGGGAGTGACCCGCGCCACAGCCGCTCGTCGGCCAAGCGCTCCGGGGGCCGGTCAGGCCCCGGCCGACAGTGCCAGCCGCCGCTGGACCCGGCGCAGGACGCGGTGCTGCACGGGGCGGAGGGTCCGCCCGTTCAGTTCGTCCATCAGGGCCGAGGCCCGCGCGTCGGACGGGAACAGGCCTTCCAGTCGCGCCACCACCGGTTCCAGGCGCGCGACCAGATCGCCGGTCAGCGCCGTTACCTCCTCCTCCGGGGTGTGGGGGCCCAGGGCGTAGAAGCGCTCCGTCAGCGGTGCGAGCGCGGCCGTGCCGCCGTCCACCTCGCCGAGCAGGGCGGCGAGTGCCGCCGGGCCGTCCCCGCCGAGCAGATGCCCGACCAGGACGAGCTGTTCGTGCTCGTAGCGGGCCATGTCCTCGGGCGTGTCCGAGGCGGGGTCGGAACGCAGCGCCGAGAACCCCGGCGGCAGGTCGGGCGGGGCGCCGCTGCGGCGCAGCGCGGCGATGTCCGCGCGGCGGGCGAGGAGCCGTTCGACCTCGGCGGCGGCCCGGCGGTCGAGTTCGTCGAGCAGTTCCTCCGCGGCCGCCGGATCGTCCAGCAGCGCGGGCAGCTCGGACAGCGGTACGCCGAGCGCGGTCATCCTCGTGACGCGCAGGAGCCGGACGAGGTGGCCCACGTCGTAACGCCGGTAGCCCCCGGCCGAGCGGGGCGGCTCGGGCAGCAGCCCGATCTGGTGGTAGTGGCGCAACGTGCGCACGGTGACACCCGCCAGTTCGGCGAGTTCGCTGCTGAGCATCGGTCGGCTCCTTCGGCTCCGGTTGGCGCGGGCGGCCGGTGCCCCGGACGGCCGTTCCGCCCCGCCGCGTCGACGACGGTAGCGCGGGCCCGGGGTTCTGCGGTCGACACCGCGACGGGGAAGGACGCGAGGAGCCGCGCAGGGGCCCGTCCGTCACGGGTTTGCGCGTTCTCGACATATGCCCTCGGAGCGGATAGCATACCCAACCTAGTTGACACATCATCTAGATTGAGCGGCTGTGAGGCCTGGGCGGAGGAGGACCGGAGTGAGCGGCGGACACGGGAAGAAGGCGTACGCGGGAGAGGCGATCACGGTCACCTTCGAGGCGGAGCGCTGCCAGCACGCCGCCGTGTGCGTCAACGGCCTGCCCCAGGTGTTCGACACCCGGCGGCGCCCGTGGATCCAGCCGGACGGCGCCGCCGCCGACCGCCTGGCCGAGGTGATCCGGCGCTGCCCCTCCGGCGCGCTGCAGTACCGGCTCGCGGACGGCTCAAGGTAGACCACTCGCTGGACGCGGTCGACGAGTCCGGCGGCCATCGGGGCCGGTTCCGGCTCGGGACGCCCCGAGGCCCTCGAACCGCGCGGGCAAGTTCCCCCGGAAGACCGCAGGGGCGAGCCGTCCGATGCCTAGCGGAGAGTGCTCAGGGCGAGATGGGCCGCGGACGCGTCGACCGGTCTGGTGACGTCGAGCCCGGTGGCCCCGGCGAAGCGGCGCAGGCGGTTGATCACCGTGTTGCGGTGGCAGAACATGGCCCGCGCGACCTCGGTCACCGAACCGGTCCGGTAGTAGGTCCGGACCGTCTCGAACTGCAGGTCGACCTCGCGTTCGGTGAACCCCCCGAGCGCCTCCCGCACGTCCCGGGCGAAGGCCTCGGCGGCCGGGCCAAGGCGCGCGCCCGCCAGCCGGGTCCAGTGGCCCTCGACCGTGGCCGCAGCGCCGGGCCGCGCCCACTCCGCCAGCTCGCGTGCGAGCCGCCACATCGGGGCGATCTCCCCGATGCCGTGGGCGCTCGGGGAGATCCCGACGGGTTTGCCCAGCAGCGTCTCCCCGGCGGCGCCCGCGGCGTCCCCGGCCGGGACGATGGCGAACTCCACCCCGTCCAGGCGGAGCAGGACGGCCCGCGGAAGCTCCTGGCCGACCCAGCCCCGGAAGTCGCGGGCGTGGTTGCCGTTGGCCACCAGGACGAGGTGGACGCCGTCGGGTCGCAGGCCCAGCGCCCGCGCCGCCTGCTCGTTCAGGCGCGTGTCCTCACCGGAGCCGCTCAGCAGGTGCCGCAGGAGGAAGGCGTGCTCCAGCTCCAGTTCCGCGCGCATCCGGGCGATCTCGTCGGTGTAGCCGGTCTGCACGTGGGTGGTGTGCGCCTCCACCGCCTCCCAGATGGAGATGACCTCCTCGGAGAAGTCGCGGAAGTCGGCCTCGGCGACGTGGGCGCGCATCGCCTCCCAGAGGAAGCGGAAGTCCATGCGTACCGCTCGCAGCAGCGACTCCAGGGGTATGCCCCGGCGGGCACGGGAGCGTCCGACCCCGATCGAGTGGGCGCGCAGCTCGCCCTGGCGGTCCCGCCCCCGCAGGAGTTCCAGGAGGAGTTCGAGCGTGGCCCGGGCCGTGCCGTACAACTCGTCGTCGTCGATGACGGTCTCGGCGTACCCGGTCAGCTCGCGGACCCTGCGCACGTAGGTCCAGGCGATGGAATCCAGCTCCTCCAGGCACGCCTGTGCGGCGCGGGGGATGACGTCCGACGGCGCTGTTTTGTGCATGTGCACATTCTAGGCGGCGTTCTCGTTGGGTAGTGCGCTTGTGGGAGTGCGCTTTTTCCAAGACGATGATCGACATCACACCTGGTCACCGACGTCCCGTCCGACCGGTGCACATCTCCCGGAGGATTCCCAATGCCACAGCCCGATCCGGCCCCGGCCGGCGCGAGAGCGCCGAAGGTCGAAGCGGCCGACGCCAGGCGCATCGCCTTCGCCGCCTTCGTCGGAACAGCCCTGGAGTGGTACGACTACTTCCTGTTCGGCACGGCCGCCGCGCTGGTGTTCAACCGCCTGTTCTTCACCGAACTCGACCCGGGCGCGGGCCTCCTGGCGGCGCTGGCGACCTTCGGCGTGGGCTTCGCCGCCAGGCCCATCGGGTCCCTGATCTTCGGCACGATCGGGGACCGCTACGGGCGGCGTCCCGCGCTGCTGATGACCATCGTCATGATCGGCTGCGCGACCGGGCTCATCGGCGTGATCCCCGACTACATGGCCATCGGGATCGCCGCGCCGATCCTGCTCGCGGTCCTGCGGCTCCTTCAGGGGCTGGCCGTGGGCGGCGAATGGGGCGGCGCCATCACCATCGCCATCGAGCACGCCCCCGAACGCCAGCGCGCCCGCTACGCCGCCCTGGTCCAGATCGGCTCGCCGGTCGGCACGCTCATCTCCTCGGCCGCCTTCGCCGCGGTGCTGACGCTGCCCGCGGCCGACTTCGACGCCTGGGGGTGGCGCCTGCCGTTCCTGGCCGCGTTCCCGCTGCTGGGCATCGCCCTCTACATCCGCTTCAAGGTGGAGGAGTCCCCCGTCTTCCAGGAACTGGTGCGGATGGAGGACCGCGCCAAGGTGCCCGCACTGGCGCTGTTCCGCGAGGCCGGGGGCCGCCTGCTCGTGGCGGTGGCCGCGGCGCTGCTGGGGGTCGGCGGCTTCTACGTGATGACGACCTTCGTGGTCTCCTACGCCTCCACTGTGCTGGAGGTCGACCGCCAGGCGGTCGTGAACGCCACGCTCGTCGCCGCCGTCTTCCAGATCGCCACGACCCTGGTCGCCGGGCGCGCGGCCGAACGCTTCGGCCCCGGCCGGATGACGGTGATCGGCGCCCTGGCCACCGCCGCGGCCGCGTTCCCCCTGTTCCGGCTCATCGACACCGCCGACCCGTGGGCGATCACCGCCGCGGTGACCATCGGGATCTGCCTCATCACCCTGGCCTACGCCGTCACCGGCACCCTGCTGGCCGACCTCTTCCCGCCCCGGCTGCGCTACAGCGGCGTGTCCCTGGGCTACAACCTCGCCGGAACCCTCAGCGGGTTCCTCCCGCTCATCGCCACCGCGCTCCTGGCCGTGGACGACGGCGCGTCCTGGCCCGCGGTGCTGGTCCTCATCGGCATCTGCGCCGTCACCGCGCTCGGCGGCCTGGCCGGCGAGCGGATCAGGGCCGCGGACGCCCGCGCCGCCGCCGACGCCCGGACCGCGGCGTGAACCGCCCGCCCGCACCGACCACAGCCCCGCAGGAGGAGAACCCCATGAACCTCGCACCCGACGCCGTCGCGCGCATCGAAGCGGCGGTCGACGACGCCTTCGACGCCCAGCTCGCCTTCACCCGGGAACTGGTGCGCCACCCCTCCCTGCGCACCCGGGAGTCCTCGGCGCAGGACCTGATGCACGAGGCCATGGAGCGGCGGGGGCTGGCCGTGGACCGGTGGGAACTCGACCCGGATGAGATCTCCGCCCACCCCGGCGCGGGGAAGATCACGGTCTCCTACGAGGGCGTCGAGAACGTGGTGGGCACCTACACCCCGGCTCAGGGAGGGGGCCGCTCGCTGATCCTCAACGGCCATATCGACGTGGTCCCCGAGGGCCCCGTCGGGGAGTGGTCCCGCTCCCCGTGGGACGCCCCCGTCATCGACGGCTGGCTGCACGGCCGGGGCAGCGGTGACATGAAGGCGGGGCTGGCGGCCAACCTGTTCGCCTACGACGCCGTGCGCGCGGCCGGGTTCGCCCCCGCCGGGCGCATCCACTTCCAGTCCGTGGCGGAGGAGGAGTGCACCGGCAACGGCGCGCTGGCGACGGTCCAGCGCGGGTACACCGCCGACGCCGTGCTGATCCCCGAGCCCGAGGAGGACATGCTGGTCCGCGCCAACGTCGGCGTCATCTGGTTCACCGTGCGGGTCGCGGGACACCCCACGCACCCCAGGGAGATGGCGTCGGGGTTCAACGCGATCGACGCGGCGCACCACGTGATGGGGCGGCTGCGCGTCCTCGAACAGCGCTGGAACGACGAGAGGGGCGGCCACCCCCACTTCGAGGACCTGGACCACCCCATCAACTTCAACCTCGGCGGCATCAGCGGCGGCGACTGGCCGTCGAGCGTCCCCGCCTGGTGCGAGCTCCAGGTCCGGGCGGCGATCTATCCGGGGGTGAGCGCCGACGACGCCTGGGAGCAGATCCGGGAGGTGCTGCGGGAGACCACCACCGACGACGCGGGCAATCCCATCGAGGCCGTGGGCGAGCGGACCGGCTTCTACGCCGAGGGCTACGTCCTGCCCGAGGGCACGGACGCCGAGAACGTGTTGCGCCAGGCCCACCGGACCGTCTTCAAGGACGAGCTGCGCACCTTCACCACCCCCGGCTACCTGGACGGCCGCGTGTACGCCCTGTACCAGGGGATCCCCGCGCTGGTCTACGGGCCGGTCTCGGAGGCCATCCACGGGTACGACGAGCGCGTGGACGTGGAGTCCGTGCGGCGGATCACCAAGTCCATCGCCCTGTTCATCGCGCAGTGGTGCGGCCTGGAGGAGGCCGCCTGATGCCGGGCCCGACCGGGGAGGCGCGTTCCGGGCGCCCGGAACGCGCACCGGGCCCGGACAGGGCCGGAGGCGGACCGCGGGGCGCGCACGTGCGCGGGCGGCACCGCCGTCAGAGCAGAGAGAGTTCGCGGAGCTTGGCCTGGACCAGCGCGTCGTCCGGTTCGACGTGGTGGGTCCCGTCCGGGTAGACGACCACCGGGATGTTCGTGCGCCCCGAGATCTCCCGGGCCCGCTCCGTTGCCGCCGGGTCGTGCTCGACGTCGACGTACTCGAAGGGCACCGCCAGCTCGGTCAGCTGCTTCTTGGTACGTCGGCAGTCCCGGCACCAGTCGGCCCCGTAGACGCGGATCGCGGCCTCGTTCACTCGTCCTCCCCTGGGGTGGTCACCACGCCAGTGTGCCCGACGCCCCGGTCCGCCCGGTCCGGGTGCCGGGCGGGGAAGGGCGTCGGGGTCCGGTGGTGGGAGAAGGGGTCGCCGAGCAGGAAGTGCGCGACGGCCCGGGCGCAGTAGCCGACCGTGTCCCGAGGTAGCCGGTGGACGGGGAACCACGCGGGTTCGGCGTGCTTTCGGGGTTCGCGGTTGGTGGCGGTGCCGTCCCAGCTCCCGCACACGAAGAAGAAGTGCACCCAGCCGTCGTCCCCGTGACTGTGGAGCACGTGCGCGAACTCCAGTTCCGAGGGACGGACCCGGACGCCGAGCTCCTCCTCGCACTCACGCACCTTCGCGGCATTGCGCGGCGGGCAGCGGACCGGGCCACCTCCTTGCGCAATACGCAAGAACCCGTGCTCTAAAGGCATGGCGGGGCTACAGTGACGCCATGACCACACCGAAGACGCCCGTAGAACACGAAGCCTGGCGCCGGAACCGGTGGGAGGAGATCGCCGGAGCCGACGGTAAGGCCAGGGTCGTCGCCAACGCCAGGATCACCACTCCGGGTCCCCACACGATCCCCGGCGTCCCCGGCCGATGGCGCACCACCGCAGCGGGCGACCTGACCGTGTCAGCCGAGGCCGCCGACGGCGTGCGGGTGGCCGACGATCCGGTCGACGGGACGAGTCCCGTCCCATCCGGCAGCTCCCTGAGATTCCCCGACGGCCGCATCGGCTTCGCCAGCGGATCGGACGGCTCCTACGGCCTGGTCGTCATGGACCGGAACCGCGTCGAACGCACCGGACTCACCGGCGTCGACACCTTTCCCCACGACCCCGCCTGGATCCTCACCGGCCGGTACCGGGCAGCCCCCGAAGGGCGCCGGATCGAGGTGCCGAGGCTGACCAGCCCGCGCAGTACCGAAGCCATCCCGGCCCCCGTCGACCTGGCCGTGACCGTCGACGGCACCGAACACGTCCTGGCCGTCCTCCAGGACTTCCCCGGCCAGCGACTGGTCATCTTCACCGACGAGACCAACGGCGATTCGACGCCGACGATCGGCCGCTGGCTGGTGCTGCCGCTGCTGGAACCCGGCAGCACCCTGACGGTCGACTTCAACAAGGCCACGCTCTCGCACCACCACCTGAACCCGGACGTGTTCGTCTGTCCGCTCTCACCGCCCGGCAATCACCTGCCGATGCGCGTCGAGGCCGGCGAACGCGCCCTGGTCCACTCCGCCACCAGCACGGAAGGAAGGCCCGCATGAGCCGGGAACTGAAGGACAAGACCGTCAGTTACCTCCGCGCGCTGGAGAACCGCGACTGGAAGAGCGCCCGGGCCATGTGCGCCGAGACGGCCACCGTCTGGCACAACGACGGCAAGGGCGAGCAGTCCATCGAGGAGAACATCGCCGGGATGGAGGGGCAGATCGCGGCCATCGAGTCGATGCGCTACGACGTCCTGCGCCAGCTCTCCCAACCGGGCGAGGTCCTCCAGCAGCACGTGGTCCACGTAGCCACCACCGACGGCACGCGCGGCGAGGTCCACGCCGCGGTCTACTTCGGCTTCGACGACGCCGGTCGGATCAGGCGCATCGAGGAGTACGCCAACTTCGTCACCGTCGGCGACCAGGACGACTAACAGCGGCAGACAGCGCACACCCCTCAACGCCACGGCGCACAAGTACGTGGCGCGGCGTTGGGGGGCGCGCCGTCAGTGAGAGCGGCAATCGGATGGGACCGTCCCCGTGTGCGCGGGGCTGACCGCAGACGAAAGCACGCGCGTCACCGCCTCAGCGGTCCATCCCCGCGTGCGCGGGTCTCACACTTAACAACCTGCGAAAACGCGGCCGTTGCGGACACCTGTCCACGCGGCACACGGGGTCTGCGCTGCCGTTCCCGAGGCACTGCGGCCGGACGATCGGCTGGATCCGGGATCGGACCCACGAAGGTACGCGGGCGCTGCCCCCTCCCGGCCAGACGGAAGGAGCCGAAACCACGGGGTTGCGCGGAGATCGCCGCCGCGCCTCCCTTCGGGACACCACCACCCGCCGGTGGACCCGGTCGGGGGCAGGGGCCGGAAAGGGGTCAAAGGGGCGGCCAGGTGCGCAGGGCGGCGTCGGCCATCCGCTGGAGTTCGTCCCGGTCGGCGCCGCTGATGGCCTGGACGGAGATGCCGTTCGCCATGGTCATGAGGTAGCGGGCGAGCACTTCCGGATCGGCGCTGGGGGGCAGGTCGCCTTCGTCGACGGCCTGCCGGAACCGGTCGCGAAGGCTTGAGAGGTTCTCGACGCGCCAGGCGCTCAGGGTGTCGCGGGCGGGCGGCCCGAGGTGGCTGGCTGCCAGGAAGCCCTGGACACCCAGGCATCCGGCAGGGCAGTCCGGCCGGGTGGACACCGCGATCGAGCCGTTGAGGTATGCCGTGGCCACCTCCCTGGCCGTCGGCTCCTCCAGCGCACGGGTGCCGTAGGAGGCCGGACCCTCGGCGTAGCGCTCCAGGGCCTTGCGGAACAGCTCCTCCTTGTTGCCGAAGGCCGCGTACATGCTCGTCTTGGTGATGCCCATGGCCCGGGTGAGGTCGGTCAGGCTGACACCGGCGTAGCCGTGCTCCCAGAACATCGCCATGGCCCGTTCCAGGGCCTCTTCGGCGTCGAATCCCCTCGGCCGGCCCACCGGCGCTCTCTTGATGCCCTCCACATCAACCATCCTACCACTTCTGTACCGATCGGGCTGGAAGTGTTGTAGCCTCATTCTGTTCCGATCGGAACATAATTCTGTGGAGGCCAGAGCATGCAGAGACTGCAGGACAGGACCGCCGTCGTCACCGGCGGAGGAACCCGGGGTATCGGCCGGGCCACCGCGGCGCGGCTGGCGGCCGAGGGCGCGCACGTGTTCATCACCGGGCGGCGCAAGACCGAACTGGACGAGGCCGCCGAGGTCATCGGCTCCGCGGTCACCCCGGTACCGGGCGACATCACCGATCCGACCGACCTGGACCGGCTCTACGCCATGGTGCGCGAGCGCGGCCGGGGCCTGGACGTGCTGTTCGCCAACGCGGCCACCGCCTCGTTCACGACGCTGGAACAGACCACCGAGGAGGAGTACGACCGCATCTTCGACGTCAACGTCAAGGGCACGCTCCGCACCGTGCAGAAGGCGCTGCCGCTGCTCAACGACGGCGCCTCGGTGATCCTGAACGCCTCCACCACCGTCGATCGCGGCAAAGCGGCCTTCGGCGCGTACGCGGCCTCCAAGGCCGCGATCCGGTCCTTCGCGCGCACCTGGGCCAACGAGCTGAAGGACCGGGGGATCCGGGTCAACGCGATCTCACCGGGGCCGATCGACACCTCCGGCATCACCGAACTCGCCGGCGAACAGAACGCCGCGGCCTTCCGGGAGGGCCTGGTCGCCGACCTCCCGATCGGCCGGATGGGCCGCCCCGAGGAGGTCGCCGCCGCCGTGGCCTTCCTCGCCTCCCCGGACAGCAGCTTCCTCCTGGGCGCCAACCTGTACGTCGACGGCGGCGAGAACCAGATCTGACAACGTGTCCCCTTCTGCCGGCAGGAGGGGACCACTCGGTCGCGTCCCGCTGGCACTCCGCCGCTCGGGTCGCACCGACCGGGGTGCCCGCGCGTCAGAGCAGTGCCGCCCCGGCCGCTCCCGACCGACCGGCCAGCGGGCTCCGGGGGCCGATTCCACGAAGGTACGCGGACGCCGTCCCCTCCGGTTCGATGGAGGGGACGGCGTCACGCGGTCACGCTCTCACCGGGTACACCTGTTCCTCTTCGGTGTCCGCGTGTCGGCCGAGCAGTTCCACCGCCACCGCCTCGGGGTCGGTCAGGCAGCGCCAGGCGGGGACCCGTACCGTAGGCAGCCCGGAGACGGTGGTGAACAGGGCGACCCTGTCAAGGCTCCGCTGGAGGGTCCGGCCGGGTGCCGGGGACGGGGTACCGCCGAGACCGGCACTGTCAACGATCACGGCCGTCCCCCGGTCGGTGTCAGCGCCCGGGGCCGTGTCGGCGTCCGTGTCAGCGAACCACAGGTCGCAGACGTACCCTCGAACGCGGTGACGGGCCCTCACCCGGACCCCGTGAGCGGCCAAGGCCTCGAACAACCGGCTCCCGGCCTCGTCGAGGGTCCTTTCCGGACCGAGGGCGTTCTCGGCGGCCAGGTCGGAGAGCAGGCCCCCTTGCTCGGCCCAGTACCGCCGGTCACCGACGACGTACAGGCGCGAACGGGCCCGGGTGACCGCGACGTTCCACAGGTTCTGCTGTCGCAGCGCCCACTGGCCGCTGTGCCGGTGCACCCCAGTGGCAGCCGCGGGAGAGACGACGACCACGTCGCGCTCCCCACCCTGGAAACGGTGGGCGGTGCCCACCCTGATGCGTTCGAGTCCCCCGTGACCCAGTGCCCGCTCGATCTGGCGCACCTGGGCGGCGAAGGGGGACACCACGCCGATACTCACCTCGGCGGGCAGCGTCCGCCACAGTTCGCGCAGGAGGCCGACCACCGCGTCCGCCTCGACCCGGTTGCGGCAGGAGCGCCCCTCGGGACGTTCGCAGTCCCCGCGGACATCGATCCACCGAACGGCCGGGTCCTCCGGTGCCGCCAGGGCGGCCGTGTCGGTGCGCACCGCCAACCGGTCACCGTAGAAGCGCCGGTTCACAGAGTCGACGATATCGGGGTGGCACCGGTAGTGCTCGTCCAGCCAGAGCACCTCACCGCCGCCCGCCACCAGAGCGGAGGCGGCCGCGTGGTAGGCGGAGGAACCGGTGTAGGTCAAGGAGCGCTCCTCCCCCTCGGACCGGCTCAGCCCGTGGACGGCCTGGAGCCTGCGGTCATCCTGCGCGGACAGCGCGCTCACCGGCTGGAGCTGGTGCGGGTCACCGATCACCAGGGCCCGCCGCGCCCGGTAGAGCAGCGGAACCAGGTCCGCGACGGTGCACTGGCTGGCCTCGTCGACCACCACCAGGTCGAACAGACCCGGCTCCGGCGGGAAGACCCCGCGCACCGACCTGGAGGTGGTGGCCCAGGCCCGCACCACGCGTACCAGTGCCTTCATGCCCTTCCAACCGCTTTCCCCCGACGCCAGGTTGCGCAGCCGATCCTCGATCACGGCCCTCCCCCGGACCAGGGACTGCGCGAACCGGCCCAGCAGGAACTCCCTGCTCACCTTCTGGCGCTCCGCGCGCAGTGCGCGCACACGCTCAGCCGTCTCCTCAGGCGACGGACGCCCTTCCTCCGTTCGAGCAGTTCCCTCCACTCACACTCGATCACCAGGAAGGCCAGCACCTCAGCGAGCTCACGCTCCGTACCGGCGATCCCGAGTCCTCTGCGGACCCGCCAGCGGTGCCACCATCGGGCCCACCGGGACTCCAGCGCCGCTCCGGTCCTGCGAGCCCAGTCGCCCACCTGCCGCTGCCCCGCGAAATCGGCCGGGGTGACGCCGTCGGGCAGGCGCCGGATCTGTCGCTCGCGGGCGTCGGCCAGCGACGCCAGGCGCCGTTCGGTCTCCTCGACGTCCGCCAGCTCACGCTGGGCCTCCTCCAGTCCGCGCTGGTGGGCGCTCAGGCGCGCGTGCGCGGTGGCCGAATCCACGGGTCCCCACTCGGCCGCGAGCAGCGCGTTGAGGATCTCGGGTTCGGCTGCACGCCTGGCCCGGTTCCCGGTACGCACCATCAGGTCCGCCTCCGGGCCGATCCGGTTGACGCGCGTGACCACCTCGTCCACGGCGGTGTTGTTGGTGGAGGCGACCAGGACGGACTGGCCCGCGGCGACGGCGGTGGTGACCACGGAGGTGATGAGTTCGCTCTTACCGGTGCCCGGCGCGCCGGTGGCGACGGTCAGGGTCCTGCTCATCGCCGATGCCAGGATCTCCTCCTGGGCGGTGTTGCTGCGGCCGGTTACCACGGGCAGGGCGGTCTCGCACGAGCGGACCGCGTGCTGCGGGTCGGACAGCGGGGCCAGGGCCGTGCCGGGCAGGGACTGGATCCGGATGCCCTTCCGTCCCTCGCGGTGGTCGAGGTCGCCGACGAGCTGTTTGACCGCCGCGCCGGCGGGGTCGGCCCGGTACAGGAGGGCGGCGTTCTGCGCCCCCCGGCGCGCACCGCGCAGCACGTCCACGGAGTCACGCAGTTCCCCGGCCGCGAGGTCGTCCACCCGCGGCAGGCCGAGGCGGGAGCAGACGGCACGCGCCTTGTCCGCCAGACCGGCGACCCCGTTCCCGTCCCAGTCGGCCTCGAACCACTCCACCAGTTCCTCGATGTCGCCCTCGTCGAGATCGGCCACGGAGACCAGCAGTTCGCGGTTGAGCTCCGGTTCGCCGACCGGGACGAGGAAGGGTCCATCGTGTTCCCGGGCCAGTTCCACGTCCATGACGATCAGGGGGGCGAGTTTGGGCTTCGTGCCGCGGCGGTCGCTGCTGACGGGGTCGAAGAGCACCGTCGGGTAGCCGTAGCGCAGCGGACGCCCCTCCTTGACGGCCTCCCCGGCCAAGCTCTCGGCCCGCCCGGTGAGCGCCCACCGGTCCGCCGCGCGGCTGAGGAGGACCTCCGATCCCATGGCGCAGACCGCCGTGTCCCGCCCGGTGGCGTCCGGTAGCTGTTGGAGGACGCTCTGCCGTGTCAGGCAGTCCCGCAGGTAGTCCAGGTAGGAGTCCCAGCGCCATCCCCCGGCGGCGCCCGGGGAGGGGCGTCCCGCGGTCTCGCCCGGTCCGCGGCCCGCGGACGGACCGGGCGCGTGCCTTGGCGCCGCGCCCTCCGGTGCGGCCTCGGCCCCGTGGGACGCGGCGCTACCGGGGCCGGAGCCGCCGGGCAGGTCGGTCGCCGTGGCCGCACCGGTGTGGCGGGCCAGCACCAGCGCCCCGCGCACTCCCAGGGAGGAGACGGTGACGCGCTGGCCGTCCACGTGGTCCACCTCGCGGTGGACGTGCTGGTAGAGGTCCACCGCGTCGATCCATCCGTCGCCGTTGGCGTCGGGGGCCGCGCCGGCGAGCCCTCGCACCACCGATGTGCTGAAGGGCGAGGGTTGGACGCCGCGGGTGTTGTCGCCCTCCCTGGCCCGTTCCAGAGCGCCTGACGCGGCGATGACGTAGGTGCCCGCACCGTCGCTGAGCTGGCGCTGCAGGTCCAGGGGTTCGTCTTCGGCGGAGCGGGTGGCGAACCCGTCGGCGAAGGCGCCGCCGTGGCAGCAGTCGAGCAGCAGTACCTTGCTCCGCATCCGGGAGTCCTCCAGGAGGCGTTTGAGCACCTCCGCGGAGAGCGCCGTGGTCTCCAGCCGTGTTCGGCGCGTGTCCTTGACCGCCAGGTGCAGACGGCCCCTCTTGTCCTTGACGCCGTGCCCGGAGAAGGACACGAGCAGCAGGTCGTCGGGGCGTCCCGTGGACAGGGCCTCCTCCAGCACCTCCATGGCCCCGTTTCTGGTGGGGTCGAGAAGGGCCTCCACCCGGTCGTAGTGGCCGTTGTCCCTGAGGACCCGTTGCAGGGCCGCGACGTCGGCGTGCGGTGAGCGCAGGTTCTCCAGGTCGTCGTAGCGGTTGACCCCGAGGAGGATGGCGGTGCGCATCAGGCGTCGACGCCCTCCGGTCCGGGGGCCGCGGACCCGGGGCCCGCGCGCAGGGCCCGGACGTAGGTCTCCACGTCCCCGGGCGAGACCGGTCCCCGCACGGTGACCTTGGCCCCCTCGACCTCGACCGTCACCGCCTTCTGACCGCTCTGTTCGAGCCACGTTCCGGCGAGGGAGACGAGCGCGGTGAGCACGGGTTTGAGCAGCATCCCGGTGACCAGTACGGCACCGGCCAGGGTCGCGGGGTCGGCCGACCGGGTGCCGGGGACCGTGTCCCCCTCCGCGGCGCGGACCTCGTCGACGTCCAAGTCCTCGAGCAGGAGGAGCAGGTCACGGGTGTGCCGGTCCGCCTCCTCCTCGGTGACGTCGTCCTGGAAGTCGATCCTGGCCACCAGGCCATCCGTAAGAGGCACCCGCACACGCTCCCCTCGGCGGGAGGGGGCCGCTCGGTCGCGGCCCGCTGGCACTCCGCCACGCAGGTTGTACCAACCGGGGCCTCTGCGCGTTCGGGGTTTTCCGTCTCTGGCCGCTTCCGGCCACTCCAGACACGAAAGCCCACAAAAGGACATACAGCGGGGCGGTCCGGCCAGTACGCTCATCACTTCTCCCCCGACCCACGCATCCCGGAAGGCAGCCTTCGTGGCATCGCGCAGCGAACTCAGCGCCAGGATCACCCGCACGCTCTTCGAGGTACTGGACAAGCATCCCGAAGGCCTGCACAAGAACACCCTCTGGAACCTCGTCCTGGGCGCGAACCCCGGGTTGGAGGAGGCCTGGAGGAACGCCGTTTCGGGCAAGACGACCCCGTTCACCCACATGGGCTGGATGGCCACGGAGGCGGTCAAGGCCGGATGGATGCGCAAGGACGGCGACGGAACCTGGGAACTGACGGGGGCCGGACGCCACACCCTGGCCGAACTCGATGAGGACGCCGACCTCAAACCCCTCATCAAGCTCCGCTACCACGAGTGGAAAAGGGCCAAGGACAGCTACGACCTGGCCGGCAACGTCCTCCAGTCGCTCCCGGAGGGACGCTGGGTCGGCCTGCAGGACCTCGCCGAGGTGAGCGGCCTGGACCCCGTGGCGCTGATGCAGTACCTGTCGGCGGCACGCACCGAGGGCTGGCACCGCGTCCTGGACGAGGAGGGCCGGACACCGGAGTGCGCCCACCTCACGGACGGGGAACAGTCTGCGGCGAACGCACTGCTGGACGCTGACGGCATCCTCGGCCCCAACGGCTGGACCCTGGGCAGCCACCGCCTGTCCTGGTCCGAGCTCACCGAACAGGTCTCCGCCGACGACACGGCCGCCGACGAGGCTCCGCCGCCCGCCCGCGCCTGGCTCGTCCGCGGCACGGACCCGGACGGGGACGGCTCCGCCCACACGTCCTGGGTGGAACGGGGCGTGTGCTGCCTGACCGCGAACGGAGCCGACGCGCTGCGCGCGGGCGTGGGCGAGGCCGTGGTCCGTGACACCGTCGAACACCTCCACCAGCACTGGTCGGCCGAGGAGCGCGAACGCCTCGTCTTCGCGCTGCACAGCTTCGTCTCCAAGATGCGGCCCGGGGACCTGGTCCTCACCAACGTCGGCCGACAGGTCCACGTCGGTGTGGTGGACGGCGAGGAGCTGGGCACCGACACTCCCTCAGCCCCGCACAGGCTGGTCCGCAAGGTCGTGTGGCACACCCGCTCCGCACCGCTCGACCTGTTCGAGGACCTGTCGGCCGAACTCGCCTCCCGGATCGGCACGCCCAACAGCGACCTGCTCGAACTCACCGGTTTCCGCGAGGAGCTGGAGGCCCTGGTCGGTGGCTCCCGACAGCGTCCCCAGAAGCAGCGGGAGTTCGCCCTGCCCGAGCCCACCGAGGAGTTCGCGCGGAGCGTCTTCATGGACGGGGCCTGGCTCGCGGAGTGCGTCGACCTGCTCCGCGACAAACCCCAGTTGGTCCTCTACGGGCCTCCCGGCACCGGAAAGACCCACCTGGCCCAGGAGCTGGCCCGCCACCTGACCGGGAACCGACCGGAGAACTCCCAACTCGTGCAGTTCCACCCGTCCTACTCCTACGAGGACTTCTTCGAGGGGTACCGGCCCCACCACGGTGACGCCGAACGGTCCGCGGGTTTCACCCTCACCCCCGGCCCCCTGCGCACGCTCGCCAGCGCCGCGCGCAAACACCCGGCGGAGCCGTTCGTGCTGATCATCGACGAGATCAACCGGGGCAACCTCGCCAAGGTCTTCGGAGAGCTCTACTTCCTGCTGGAGTACCGGAACAGGTCCGTCCGGCTGCTCTACGGGTCCGAGGGAGACGCCGGGTTCGACCTTCCGCGAAACCTGATCATCATCGGCACCATGAACACCGCGGACCGTTCGATCGCCCTCGTCGACACCGCGATGCGCCGACGCTTCTGGTTCACCGAGCTGCATCCGAGCTCCGCGCCCGTGTCCTCGGTGCTGCGGAAATGGCTCGAACACCACGACCTGCCGGAGACACCGGCGCTCCTGCTGGACGCACTCAACGAGCGGATCGACGACCGCGACTTCCGCATCGGCCCGTCGTACCTGATGCGAACGTCGATCCACTCCTCCCCCACCGGCCTGGAACGCGTGTGGCGCCACCAGATCCTCCCCCTCCTCGAAGAGCACCACTACGGCGACGGAACGGACGTGGAGGCCAGGTACGGACTCGCTTCCCTGCGCAGCGCCCTGCGACTGGATGAGCGGTCGTGACGGTCACCCTGCGGCTGACCGAGCACAGGCCGCAGCGGGGCGTCCGGCTCACCACCGCGCAGGCCGCCCTCCTCACCGCCTCGCGGCTGGTCACGGTGACACCGGAGCCCGAGGGGTACTGGTGCGTCAGCGCCGACCGCGAGATGGTCGGGTCCGTGCGGCTCACCTCCCGAGGGGAGGTGATCGACCTGGTCATCACGCCCAAGCTCCCCGTCCGGCGCCTGTTCTTCCTCCTCGGCTACGCGCAGGGAGGCATGCGTTGGCATCAGGAGGCGGTGGACGTCCACGAGAACGACGACCTGCTTCCCGTCGTCGCCCACGCATTCGCCCGCATGTGCGAACGGGCCCTCGGACAGGGGGTCCTCCAGGGCTACCGGACCGTCGAGGAGGCGGCGCCGGTCCTCCGCGGTCGCCTGCGGACCACCGACCAGGCCCGCCGCCGCTTCGGCCAGCCCCTGCCCGCGGAGATCCGCTACGACGACCACACCACGGACACCGCCGAGAACCGGATCCTGCTCACGGCCACGCGCAAACTCCTCCGCACCACGGGAACGCGGGCCGGTACACGCGCCCTCCTGCGACGAGTTCTCATCCGCCTGGAGGGGGTGGAGCCTCTGCCGCCCGGCCGGGAGTTGCCCGTTTGGAGGCCCAGTCGGCTGAACACCCGCTTTCAGAACCCGCTCCGGCTGGCGGAACTCGTCCTCCGGTCCGGTTCCTACGAGTTCTCCGGGAACCAGGCCGTGCGCGCAGACGGCCTCGTCCTGCGCATGTGGCAAGTGTTCGAGGACTTCGTGACCCGCGCCCTCGCCGACGCCCTGCGCGGCGGAGGCGGCAGGTGCCTGCTCCAGGACAGGCGCTTCCATCTGGACCACGCGCACACCGCCCAACTGCGCCCCGACCTCGTCTACGAGCCGCCGGGCGCCACCGGTCCGACCGGTGTGGTGGACGTCAAGTACAAGCGGGCCAGGGACCAGAGCGGCCACACCGGCGACCTGTACCAGATGCTGGCGTACTGCACCCGGCTCGGCCTCGCTGAGGGACACCTGGTCTACGCGGCGGGCCTGGGGACCACGGTCGGACAACACCGCCTACATGGCAATCCGAGCGTTACCGTGCACCAGCATGTCCTGAATCTGGATACCGATCCAGAGACCCTGCTGTCCCAGGTCGAGACCATCGCCGAGGTCGTCCACCCAGGTCAGAGGACCGCAGCTCTCCCTTCGTGAGAATCCTCCGAAGGCACTGGGAGCGATGGAGCTGCCCTCAGACACAGGCAAGAGGCTCCTCTCCGACCGGGTCTTTGACGGCATACGCACCCGAGCCACCCTTTCTCGATGGACCCCTCACACATGCACCTGAGACATGCCTCCTGAGCAGGAAGGGCTCGCTCTACATACGGCCACATTCGGCCAAAAACCCACAGACACCTAATCGAACTTACTTTCGATAAATACCTGCCGCCTGGAGTCCTCCCTGTTCAAAGCCGTGGGCGCACCCGAACAGGAAGTTCTTCACCACCTCGAATCCACGAATGATCAGCAGATTTCCTGGAACCCAGAGATTTTTCTGTGAGGCAGGATGATAGAAACATGGCGAAGAACTCGGGAAAGGGTGAATACCTCTGAGCGAGACCCCCCTCCTTGCCGTACCCTCCGAAGAAGATTCGGGCTCAAGAACTCTCAACCGTTACCGTTGGCAGTCGCGAGTCGCGGCCCGTGACCTTCTCGTCCTCGTCAGCCTGGACCTTGCCGAACAGCACCGTGGCGAGAAATCGCCCCAACGAGCACTGGTCAGCGAACGCCATGAGGACTGGGCCCTCGTCGAGGGTGAACGGTGCCAGTTGGTCTCCGCGAAACACCTCGACGCCGACCAGGGGGCGTGGACCTGGTCGACACTCATGAGCGACGGCGGCATCCCTCACCTGTACCGGAACCACCGTCGGCTCTCGCAGACACCCAGGTGCCGCATGGTGACCAACAACGCCATCCGGAGTCTCCCGGAGACTCGTTCCCTCCGTGACTTGTGCCAACTCGACGACGAAGCCGACGCCAGTCCTCGGAACCCCGTATCTCCGCAGGCACGATCCGACCTGCACCACACCTTGGCTCGGTACCTGATGATGTACCACAAGGATGCCGGGCTGAGCGAAGAGGAATCCCAAGGAAGATCAAAGCATGTGCACCAGTGCAGCCCCGGTTCCGATCTACTCGAATCCTCAGCACGCTTTCTCACATCCCTGACCCTGGAGACGAACCTCTCTGGCCGCAGGGACATTGTCCACAGCGGACCATTGAGGTTCGTCGCCCCTGTACTCAAACGACTCGGGCATCCGCCGATCCACGCCGAGTCGGTCTGGCATGCGCTCACCGGGTACGTCGAACAGAGCATGGAGGATCAGTTACCCACAGAGGACGCGGGACTGACCAGGCTGATCCGCTCTTTCGGCGCCCGAACACTCACTCCTGGTGAGGAAGCCGTCGAAAAGCGCACCGTGACCACGGGGCAAGCTCTCACGGTGATCAAGCGGGCCCTGGACAAACCTGGGATCTACCTCGCTCCTCCACTGCCCTACGAACACAAGGTCACAGTGAAAATGGAGGCCGGTGGACTGGAGGCCAACGCCATCCAGCGGGCCGAAGACCGGATGGTCAGATGGCGCAAGACCTGCACGGAGGAGGTCGATGACTCTCCCGGCAACCATGCTCAAATACAGGAGTTCGCGGACGAACTGGAAGACCAGGTCGACGATCTCCATGTCGGCCTGCGTGCCGAGGGAGTGAGTCAGTCCGAGTTCGGAATGCGGCTGTGGCATAACGCCACCCGGCTTCCACTCGAAAATTTTTCCCCGCTTCCCTTCCGGTTGACTCGGCCGCTCCTCACCGGCGCTCTCGCCGACGCCTCCGATCAGTGCCGCGTGTGGTTCACTCCGTACCGATTCGACGCCGACCGCGTCCTGCTCGCCGCTTCCCGCGGCGAGTCCCCCGACATGGACCGACCTCAAGGGGAAGAGGTATGAGCCAGCCCGCCCCGACCCGAAACCGGACCTACTTCCTCGAGGACCGCAATTACCACGAGCTGCGGGTACTCCTTCTCGTCGGTTCCGTAGCCGCAGCTCCCAACGGTCCTGGACATGTCGATGGCCTGGGGCAGTTGGCCAAGCTCGACTTCCTGGTGCGTCACCCCCTGTTCGCCGCACAGGTCCTGGACAATGTCGATCCACGCGACCGACGCCTTCATTCAGAGGACGCTGACGCTCGTTCCGTGGAGGCTCCGGTGCGCAGGCACCGATACGGCCCCTGGGACGAGCGCTACTACACCGTGGTCGGCGCGCTGCTCGGGCGCGCCCTTCTGATCAGAGGCGCCGACGGACGAGCCCGAATGACCTTGCGGCCGAGCATTCACGGCACCGAGGTCGCACGCTCAGCGGCGAACGCACCCGCGTGGTCCGCGGTTTCCGACCGCTGCCGCGTCGTGGCCGAAGCCGCTCACGGACTCAGCGGCAACCGCATCGCCGAGTTGATCCGGGAACGACTGTCCCTGAACGAAGAACACAGTTTCGGAGACCTGATCACGTGAGCATCCTATTCCGGGTCGAAGCGCTCGAACTTCGCACCGAGAAGAGAGAGCCTGACCGAAGGACCTTTCACAAAGGGCTGAACCTCCTTATCGGGGCCCCCGGTTCGGGCAAGAGCACGATCATCGAACTGATCCGGTTCGGCCTGGGGCTGAAAGCCCAAAAAACACCTGTGGTGGAACAGAAAGTTCAGCGAGTGCTCGTGGACATCGTGGCCGGCGAGCATCGGCTCAGGTTGGAACGCCGGGTAGACATACCTGGAAGCGTTGGGGTCATCGACTTGGAATCCCAGGAGGCGCTCGGCGAGTATCCGATCGATCCGAGCGACGATGAGGTCGGCATCGGAACCGCCCTGTTGGAGTGGCTGGGGATCCCGTCGGATATCGAGGTCACCGTGAACGGTCGGCGCAGGAGGGTGACTTTCGAGCACGTGTGGGAGTACATGCACGTGCCCCAGTTCGAGATCGACCACAGCATCGCCCGACACGACGTCTCCTCGGTGACG
Organism: Nocardiopsis sp. RV163; assembly: GCF_001029525.1. Lineage (NCBI taxonomy): Bacteria > Bacillati > Actinomycetota > Actinomycetes > Streptosporangiales > Nocardiopsidaceae > Nocardiopsis > Nocardiopsis sp. RV163. The sequence goes on from NZ_LEKI01000005.1 coordinate 42,752, forward strand.
CCTCGGCGAAAACGCGTGTTCGAGCTGCTCTTCGGTCTGGTCGATGAACACCTCACAACCCTTGAGGTGGTCGTCGACGAGGTCAGGGGGAAGCAGCGCCAGGCCAAGGCTCACCTCCAGGGAGTGGAGGCGCTGATGCGGCGCACTGCCTTGCCTCCCCGAGACGACCTTGTAAGCGAACGCTCAGAGGCCGAGCGACGTCGGCAACAACTGCTCCGAACCGCAGAGAGGATGCGTTCCTCCCTCGGCGCCCATGATGACCGGATCGTGGCACTACGTGGCCTGCTCACCACTACCAGGAACACCATGGCCAGGGCGGACGAAGAGCTGGAGCGTCTCGAGGAGACGCAGCAGCGACGCCGTGCCCGCTCTGAGGAGCTGGCGGCCGCGCTGGCCAGACTGGACCGCGTCAGGACCGCGAACGTTCTCCTGACCCCCATCGAATTCAGTCAGTGCCCCCGGTGCCTCCAGGCGTTGGACGAGCATCGCTCCGAACCAGGGGCCTGCCGACTGTGCCTTCAGGAGGTGCCCGAAGAAGAGCCCCGGCGAAGTACGCGAGAGCACGACAGCAGCCCGAATCGGCTCCCGCTCGCGATTCCAGGAGAAGCCACCACCCAGGAGTCCCAACTGGCCGACCAACGTGAGGAGATACGACTGCTTCTGCTCCAGGGGGAACGGGAGAAGGAGACTCTTCGGGGATACCGCGGCGAGCTCTCGGAGGAGCTCCGCGAGTTGGAGGCCGAGCTGGAACTCCTCACTTCACGACTGGGGTTCCCCGGTTCGGAGGAACTTGCCCGAGTGGCGGAGCAGTTAGCGGAAGCCGAGGCCGAGGTCAAACGGATCGACGCTTTGATCTCCACGGCCGACCACGCGAAGAGTTTCGTCACCGACTGCGAGACAGCCGACGATGATTTGGCGAATGCAATGGGGAGCCTCCGTCTGTACTGGGAATACCTCGATTCGACGTCCAGGACCCTGTTCGACGATCTGACGGACTTCTACAACAGGCTGGTGCGGAGGGATTTCGCCGCGCCCAACGTACGAGAGGCCTTTATCTACTCCAAGGATTTTCTTCCCTACATCGACGGCAAGAGGTTCGACGCCGTGAGCATCAGCGGGGGAAACCGGGTTCCGTTCATCGTGGGGTACTGGCTGGCTCTGCAGGCAGAGGCACTGACCAGCCCCCGATACCCCTTTCCCGGTTTTCTGATCCTGGACAGCCCTCAGAAATCGCTAGGTCCGCGCCAGGAACTGAGCACGAACATGTATAGGCACATCCAGGGCATGGCCGCGCAGAGAGAAGAGACTTTCCAGATCTTCGTCCTCGACACGAACCTACCCGACGGCTTCACCCCATTCCGAGAACCCACATGGGTCTCCTACGACGAGCCAGGTATCAGGTCGATCACGCATCCCGGACCGAGGCGGATTCACACGGTCGAAGGCGAACGTGTCGAGGACCTCGGCAGCGAGTAAGCCATTTCGTTCACATCTGCACGAAGCGGGTGAGCTCCTTCAGCAGAACCCTCGCGCCGTCGACGTCGGCCAACCGTGCCGACAGGGTGCGTTCGGCCAGGTGCTTGGGCAGGGCGGCGTTGAACTTGAGCCCGTCCAGGGCGCGCACGCCCACGTCGGGCAGGGTGATCCGCTCCTGCGCCGCGCTCTTGGCCGCCGCCCAGGTCCGCGGCTCCAGGTCGGCGTTCAGGCGCAGGCAGGCGTCATTCGGCTGCTGCTTGGGGTCGGCCGCGGGCCCGAGGGTGGCCATCAGGGTCAGGTTGGCCTTGGCCCCGGCCCAGGTCCACCAGCGCAGGTCACCGCCCACTCCGCGCACGATCACCGACCCGCCGGGGTGCACCAGGTCGAGGTGGTCCTCCCTCGCCTGGGCCAGCGCCTTGGTCGCCCGCTGGGTGAGCCTCACCTTGGGGTCGGCGCCCAGCAGCACCTCGCGCACGGCCCGGGTGAGCTCGAAGACCGAGCCCAGGTGACCGCCCGAGTCCCACTTGGCCTTGCCGCCGCCGCCCTCGACCGGCTCCACCTGGCACCGCTGCCTGCGCCAGTCCACCCAGGTGGCCACCCAGGTGCGCCCGGCCAGCAGCAGGCGGCGCGGTCCGGTCCGCTCCTCGTCGGCGGCCAGCAGCGCCGGGTCCACCCGTCCGATCTCGGTGCGACCGTGCAGGGCGGTGAACTGCGGCGGTGCGGTGAAGACGCTGGTCAGCTCCATGAAGTGGCGGCGGCCGAAGCGCTTCTCGGCCTCGGGGCCGATCATCATCAGCCCGCCGTCCAGGTCGATGAAGCCCTCCCGGACCAGGTGGGCGGCGATGGGCGCGCCCCGGTGGAAGGGTTCCAGGTCCCCCCACCACTCCGGCCACAGGTTCTCGGCCACCTCGGGTTCCTGCAGGCAAAGCGCCAGCAGTTGCTGGGCGACGATGTGCCGGGGCTCGGGGGTGGGGACGACCGGTTCCACCCAGTGCCGTCCCCACAGGTGCAGCAGTCCGGCCGCGTCCAGCAGCCCGGGCTGGTCCACGGCCAGGAACAGGCAGTTGCGGGTGCTCCCCCGCCGACGCCCGGTCCGGCCGATGCGCTGGAGGAAGGAGGCGACGCTGGTGGGGGCGTTGATCTGGATGACCCGGTCCAGGTCGCCGACGTCGATACCCAGTTCCAGGGTGCTGGTGGCGACGATGACGCAGTCGCGGGCCTCGGTGAAGGCCGCCTCGGCGCGGCGGCGCTCTTCCAGGGCCAGGGAGGCGTGGGACAGGAAGGTGGTCACGCCCAGTCCGCGCAGCGCGTGCCCGAGTTCCTCCACGTACTTGCGCGAGTCGCAGAACACCAGGCGCTTCTCGCCCCGGTGCAGCGCGGCGATGACCTTGGCGGCGTTGGTCAGGGAACCGACGTAGTCGAGTTCGACCTCTCCGGGCGGGGGCTCCTCCGGCTCCGCACCCGGCCGGGGCAGGTGCACCCCGGGCGCGATCACCCTTCCCGGCCGCCTGCCCGCCATCGACCCCTGTAACCAGGTGAGCAGATCGTCGGGGTTGCCCACGGTCGCCGACAACCCCACCCGCTGGACGGGCCGTCCGGCCACCCGCCCCAGCCGTTCCAGGACGGCGAGCAGGTGCCAACCCCGGTCGTCCCCGGCGAAGGCGTGCACCTCGTCCACCACGATCGCGTGCAGGTTCGCGAAGAAACCCCGGTGGTCGACCTTGGTGCTCACCAGCATCGATTCCAGGGACTCGGGGGTGGTGAGCAGGATGTCGGGGCGGTTGCGCAGGATGCGCTGGCGCCCGGCCGTGGTGACGTCGCCGTGCCAGAGTTCAGCGGTACGCCCCATCCACCCGGCGTAGGCCTGCACACGCGGTAGCAGGTTGTTGAGCAGGGCCTTGATGGGGCACACGTACAGCAGCGACAACCCGTCCCCCGCCCGCCCGGCCATGGCGGTGAGCAGCGGGAACAGGGCCGCCTCGGTCTTGCCTCCGGCGGTGGGGGCGAGCAGGACCGCGTCGTCGCCGTCGATGAGCGGGGCCAGCGCCTCGCGTTGCAGGGGGCGCAGGCCCGGCCAGCCCAGGGTGTTGACGACGTGATGGGCCAATGTGGGGTGGATCAGGTCCAGGCTGCTGGAGCCTGGCTCCTCCACCCCGTCACGAGCCCCGGTCACAGTTCCAGCTCCACCTCGTCGGCACTGGCGGCCCGCTGCACGTGGGCTCCGCGTTCGACCTCGGTGAGTTCGCCGCCGCCGACCGTGAGACTGTAGTGCCGCCTGGGATCGAAGTCGGGGTTCTGGTCCACCCGGTCCATGACGTCCACGAGTTTGCGCAGGAACAGCCGCGGCGCGATGCCCACCTTGCCGCCGAGTTCCCCCGCCACCGCCTCGGCGAATCCCAGCAGGTAGCTGTCGTCCACCCGGCCGCGCACGCGCTGCGGGTCGTCCGCGCCCTCGGCGTACAGCTCCCGAACCGCCACCCCCAGGTCGTGGAGCTTGTCCAGGTCGAACCCGGTGAGGCGGACCTGGGCGGCGCGCAGGTTGTCGTGGCTCGGGTCGGGTAGGAAGTCGGTGGCCAGCCGCTGGGCCAGGGGGGCCAAGCGCTGGACGCCCTGGGGCCCGTCGAAGAACGCCGGGGTTCCCGTGATGACCAGGTACAGCCCGGGGAATTGGTTGTTGGCGATCTCGTCCAGGAGCTGGCGCAGCGCGTTGAGGCCCTTCTCCCGGGTGTCGGTGCGGGCGCGCTGGAGGGTCTCCAGCTCGTCCAGGACCACCAGCAGCCCGGGGTGACCGCAGTCGCGCAGCAGCACGAGCAGCCCCTTGAGCGCGGCCAGGGCACCGAAGTGGTCCAGGTCGCCCTTGATCCCCGCGTAGCGCTTGGCGGCCGAGGCGACGTTGGGCTGCCCTCCCAACCAGGCGATGAGGGCTTCGGCGATGGCGGCCTCGCCCTTGGCCTGGGCGCGGTGGTAGCCGCGCAGGGCGGCGGCGAACCCGGGGTTGGTGGCAGCGACCTCGGACAGGCGCCGCTCCAGCAGCTCCAGGACTGCCGCGTCGAGCGCCTGCTCGTCGTCCTCGTCCACCTCCCCGGCGGCCAGGACGTCCTCCTCCAGGGCGTAGACCCAGTTGTCCACGATCTCGCGCAGCGCACTGGGCGGCTGGGTGGCGGTGGTGAGGCGTTCGGTCAGGCGACGGTAGACGGTCTCCAGCCGGTGCAGCGGGGTCTCGGTCTCGGAGATCTGGATCTCGGTGACGGCGAAGTTGGCCCGTTTGGCGCGTTCGCCCAGCCAGCGGACGAAGAAGGTCTTGCCGGAGCCGTACTCGCCGCGCACCGCCTTGAAGCCCGCGCCTCCGGCGGTAACGGTGCCCAGTTCCCTGTCCAGGACGCTCTCGAAGCGTCGCAGTCCGACGGCGAACAGATCGAGTCCGCCGTGGGGCACGGTGCCGCGGCGCAGCGCGCCGACGACCTCTTCCCGGCGCACCGGGCTGACGGTGTTCACGGTCAGCTCCCTCCGCTCAGGAACTGCTGCCGGAGCAGGGCGGTGTTGAGTTCGGCGTTGCGCTCCCCGTCGGGCAGGGTGAGCACGGGGTAGGCCTCCACGTTGAGGACCTTGCTGACCATCTTCACGAAGCGCACGGCGCGGTGGGCCGCCTCGGGCTTGCCCGCGGCCCGTGCCACGGCGCTGACCGGCAGGCGCGGATGGGTCTCGTCGACGGCGGCGAGGGCGTCGATGACGGCGGCGATCTCCTCGGCGGAGGGCGCCTTGGCCACACGCTTGCGGCTGAGTTCGAACTGGGTCGACCCGACCACCTTGGCGCCCAGTGTGCGCGGGGCGAGGGCGTCGTCTCCGAACAGGGCGGGGGTCTGGTCGGGCACGGGCTGCCTGCGTGGGCGCCCGCCTCCGGCGGTGCCTCTGGCCTTGCCGGGCGCATCCGGGTCCGCACCGGCGACGCCTGCGGGCTGAGCGGCTGCGGCTGCGGCTGCGGCCCCGGTGGAAGCTCCTTCCAGTGCCTGGGACCACCACGCAGGCTCCGTCCGGGCGGGGGTGAGCCGGTCCCAACCCTTGGGCGCCTGGTCCGGAGCGGGCAGGAACACCAGCACGGGGATGACCATCTCGGCGGCGCTGAAACCGCCGTGGTAGCCCTCCTTGCGGTCGGTGTAGCGGATGCCCTCCTGGTGGGGAACGACGAGGCGGCCGTCACCGAGCAGGACGCGGTCCCCGGTCGCCAGGACCTCGCCCGTGCCCGCCTCCCCCGTGCGGTAGCGGGCGGACTCCCCCGACTGCGTCTTGGCGCCGTCACCGCGGTCCCACACGTGCCCGTGGTCGGAGGTCAGCACGACCGGACGCCCGGCCCGGGCCGCCGCGTCCAGCAGCGTCCCGAGCTTGCCGACGTGGTGCAGCCGCCAGATCTGGCTGTTGCCCTCGCGCCCCTTGGCCAGGGCGTCGTCGATGGTGTTGAGGACGACGCCGACGACGGTGTCGGTGTCGTCGAGCGCCTCCTGCACCTTCGGCGGCAGGTGCAGCCCCGCACCGCTCTCCAGGTCGCGCTGGTGGTACAAGACAGCTCGGCTGCGCCCGAAGGCGGGTGTGGCCCACAGGGCGGTGAAGCCGGACCTCTCCTTGTCCTGCTTGCCGACGGTGAGGCCGCCGGTCAGCAGGGAGGCACGGGAGCAGTTGGTGGTGGAGGGAACGGTGGCCAGAGCCCCCTCCCGACCGGCTGTCCCCGCGCTGACGCGGCCGATCTCGGCGAGGCGGCCGCGGGCGTTGACCTCCTCGGCGAGCTGCACGGCGACCTCGACGCTCATCCCGTCCAGGACGACGACCAGGGGCTTGCGTTCCCCCGCCAGGGGGCGGGCGAACTGGGCGAGCAGGTTCTCGGCGCGCGGCTGGGTGTCGCTGGGGGCGTGGTTGCCGTTCCACCGGTTGACCACCCGGGCGAACTCGGCGTCGACCAGGCCCCGCCAGGCTCGGACCCTGCGGTAGAGGGTCTCCAGTGCCTGGTGGAGTTCGGGGATCTGGGTTCCGGTGTGCCAGATACCGGAGGCGGCGCGGTCCACCCATCCGGTGTGGTGCACGTGCGTCTGGATCCACTGGTGGGCGGTGGCGGGGGTGTCGGCCCCCAGCGGCCGCTGCGCGGTCCCGCCCGCCAGGCGGCGCAGGAGTCGGACGGCGTCGAGCGCGGCCCGGCCCTCGGCCTCCCCCGGGTCGTGGCGGCGGTGGCCACGGAGCCGTTCCAGTGCCGCCTCCACCTCGCGCAGGTCCTGCGGCAGGGGCGGGGAGTCCTCCGCCGCGCCGTCGGAACCGCCCAGGGCCAGGGTGATCTGGTGTCCGAGGTCGGCGAGGCGGCTGTGCAGGCCGGCGTCGAGCAGGCGGCTGGCCCGCGCGACGGGGACGGCGTCGAGCTCGGCGAGGAGCTCCTCGGCGCGGCGGATGGTCTCGGCGGCCTGTTCCTGGTCGTGCCCGTCGAGCAGGCGCAGCAAGGCGGCGACACAGGCCAGGGAGAAGTCGGCCGTGTCCTCGGCTCCGGGCTGGTGTGCGCCGAAGTAGCGCTCCTGGGCGCGGATCCAGGCGGTGTGGGCGGTCTGGTCGTTCCCGGCCGCGTCGGCGAGTTCGGACAGGACCAGCCCGATGGGGACGGCGTCCAGGACCTGGCCCCGGTCCAGCAGCCGGAAGAGCACCCGGGGCACGGCGCCGAGGTTTCGCTCCACGGCGTCGCGCAGCGCTTCGCGCTCGTCCTCGTGCAGACGGGTGAAGGCGGCGACGGCGTTGGGGTCGCGGCTCCACTCCAGGAGCGCGGCCCCGTCGACCTGGTCGCCCGGATCGCCGCCGAAGCGGACGGAGACGGCGATGGACAGGGCCTGTTCGAGTTTGAGCACGCCCGCGCCCAGGCGCAGCGGCCTGGTGGCGCGGATGCCGCGCAGGGTGTCGGCGAGCCAGCTCCAGTTCCGGGAGTACAGCCGGGGGTCGACACCGCTGATCCGCAGGTCGGTGGCGAGCAGCTCCCAGCTGTTGAGGCGCAGGACGTCCTCGCCCAGGAAGCGGCCCAGCAGGGCCTCGCCGAACTCGGCGGGTTCCCGCGGGGTGAGCAGGACCAGGTACTCGTCCGCTCCGCCGGACAGGCTGAGCGCGCGCACGGCGGCCAGCACGCTGTCGGCACCCGCCACGCGCACCGTGAGGTCGGTGCCCTCGTACCGGAGTGTGAGCGTCTCGGGCCCGTCCCAGTGCGGGTCCGCGGACAGGGCGAGTGCGCGGGAGGCGGAGGCGGGATGGCCCTTGGACACCCGCTTGCGTTCGGCCCTCAGCACCCGTTCCACAGCGCTGAGCACGGCCTCCTCGGTGACCCGGCCCAGAGCCGGGGCCGCCGGGGCGGGTCCGCTGCCGTGGGTGATGGTGCTCATCCGACCTCCCGGATGGTGATCTGGATGCTCTTGCCCGGGGCGATGCCGAGTGCGGTGCGCAGGTCGGCGACGGCCGCGTTGACGTCGGTGTCGGGGTCGATCCGCACCCAGTGGTCGGAGACGGGCTCCGGCTCGGTCCGATCGTCCTTTTCCGTGCCGCTTCCAGTGCCGGTTCCGGTGAGGTCCTGGCCTGGGCCGGATCCGTTGCCGCGGGCCGGGTGCTGGGAGTTGGAACCGCGACCGGGCTTGGTCTTGACCAGGAGCGTGACGACGGCCTTGTTGGTGGCGCTGAGCACGGTGGCCAGGCGCTTGCCGTGCTCGTTGTGACGCGCGGCCTCCTGGAGGTCGGCGAGGATGCGGGCGGCCTGCTCGGAGTCGTCCCCGCCCCCCTGGGCGATCTGTTGGAGGGCGTCCAGCATGTCCCACTGGACGGCGTCCAGCGCCTGGGCGAGGTTGGCCGCCCCGGCCATGCTGGTCTTGTACACGGACGCCTCTTCGGGCAGGTCGGCCTGTCCGAGCGCGCTGACCAGGGCCGTGTCGTCGGCCAGCCCGCGCAGCCGGTTCAGCAGCTCGTCGCAGGCCCTGGCCGTGCGCAGCCGTGGCGCCTGTTCGTTCAGGCCGAGCACACGGGTGTGCCGGTTGAGTTCCCTGAGCAGGCTCTCCGAGGCCGCCTGCCAACGCCCGGCCTGCTCCTTGAGCTGTTCGGCCATGCGCTGGACGGCCCGGGCGTTGAGGACGGGCTGACGGGTGAGGCCGAAGATCTTCGCGGCGCGCTCGTTGGCGCGGTCGAAGTCCTCCTGCGAGGGCAGCTCCTGGCGGCGCAGCACGATGTCGCCGCTGAGCCGTCCGAATCCGATGTCGGTGTAGCGCTTGCCCGCGCGGATCCAGGCCCGGTCGCTCTGGATGGCGTAGACCTGCACGAGCAGGTCGACGACGTCCTCGGGCAGGCCACGGCCGTCCTCGCGGTCGCGGATCCACCTCTTGAGGTCGGCGACGCTCACGTTCGTGGTGTCGGCCCGGTCCAGGCCCGCGTACCTGTCGAGCCTGCGCACCCACTCGTCGCGCAGCACGAACACCTCGGTGACCTTGGCGATCTCCAGCGGGTCGGCGATGCGCCGCAGGGCCGACAGGTCGGTCTTGGGCGGGGTGTAGTTGTGCAGCTTCTCGGCCTTGGCCGCCTCGACCGCGTTCAGGACCGTGGACAGCTCGGGTCGGCGCACGGGGGTCTTGCCGGTGCCGATGGAGAAGTCGGGGTGCTCGGGGTAGAGGTGGTCCAGGAGCTTGCGGGTGATGCGCTCCAGGGCAGCCGGGAACTGGCTCCCGGCCTCCAGCGGGATGTTCAGGGACGGGGTCAGCGGCTCGATGTGGGGCTCGGCGGGCGCCCCGTAGTCACTGTTGTCCCGACCGGTCTCGATCAGCCCGTAGGCGCCGCGCAGCAGGGCGCTGATCTGGTTGGTGAGCTGGTTGCGCTGGTTGTCGAGCTGGGCGCGCGCCTCGCGCCGGTCGTCGCTGCTCCAGTCGGGCGCCTTCTCCTCGATGACGTCGGGCTGGAGGAGGTACTCCATCATCAGGACGCGGCGGGCGTCCTCCAGCCTGCCCGGGGACAGGAAGGTGGGCAGCCACACCAGGGTGGCGGGCGGCTCGGGGAACTCCTCGCGCAGTTTCTGGACCCGGTGGCGGTCCTCGGAGGGGTTGTGGTCGCCCTCGTCGAAGGGGTAGTCCAAGACGGTCCGCACCGCGTGGGGGGTGACGGGCTGGAACTCCTCGCGGCCCATGTCGTCGGTGGAGCGCACGTTGCCGAAGACGATCTCGACGGTGCGCTGGGTGCCCCGCCAGACCACGTTGGTGCGCTCGGCCCCCTCGTCGAGTCCGAGCTCCTTCCACAGCAGGCGCTTGAACAGCTGGCGCAGGGCGTGGTCGTTGGCGGCCGGGTAGGCGCTGCGCATGAGCGACTCGGTGTCCACCCGCAGCAGGTTGAGGGAGACGGTGGGGTCGCTGCTCTGGGCGCCCACCCGCACCTCGCCGAACTGGGCCGCCATGAGCTTGAAGAACTCGGTGACGGTGTGCACGTCCTGGCCGGCGCGGCGGGCCTTGACGATGCCCTGGTTGAGGGCGATGGCCCGACCCGCGGTCAGGTCCTTCAGGGCGGGCACGTTGGGGGTGAGTGCGCTCAGCAGCAGGGTCTTGACGAGCAGGTCCTCCCGGCGGAACTGGGAGCGCACGTCGAGGTCGTCGATCTCGACCTGGTCGGCCTCGTGCCGCTTGCGCAGCCAGGGCAGGACCCTGTTGCGGTAGAAGGCGCGGATCTTGGCGTACTCGGAGCTGAGGTGGTCCTTGAAGGGCCGCTCCTCGCCCTCGAAGAGCACGTCGAAGAGCGCGCCGAGCGGCACCATCTGGCCGACGGGCAGGGTGGTGCGGTGCCTGACCAGCAGCAGGAGGAGGAGCCTGAGCGCGCTGCGCTGGCGTTGCAGCGCGGCGGACAGGTCCACCATGACGTGCAGCAGGGCGGGGCTGAACGGGTAGAGGGCGCGGAAGTCCTCCCAGGTGTTGGTGTCACCGCCCTCGGTGTCCAACAGGGCGTCGCGGACCTCGGCGCGGGTGTTGAGCACGCGTTCGAAGGCCGCGTCGATCTCGGCCGCGGCCTCCGCGTCGCGCGGCCTGATGAGGCGGTGGCGGACCACCTCGGTGAGGTTGGCGTCGGCGAGCTTGATGTGGCCGAAGCGCCCGTCCCAGTAGCTGATGGCCTGCGAGACGCCCTCGGTGCCGCCGCCCAGGCCCACGAGGTCGCGCAGGTCGCGCTGGCGCGGCACGAAGCTGACGATGGGCGCGGGCCTCTCGCTGCGCGAGGACTCCACGAGCTTGGCGATCTTCTGGATCTCGGAGTTGATGCGGCCCTCGTCGCCGATGAAGGCGGTGAAGCGCAGGATCAGCTCGTCCAGGAGCAGCACGACGGCGTCACAGCCGAGCTGCTCCCTGGCGTGGCGGCTGATGATGGACAGGCCCTCGTCGATGGAGACATAGGCGTCGCCGGAGTCGCCGACGGTGTCGGCGAAGCGCTGGAAGGGCCCCTTGAGCAGCGCGCTGATGAGCTCCTCGCGTAGGGACCGCTCGGCGCCGTCGGTGGTGCCGGGCAGGACCGCGAAGGCCCGGTCGAGGGTCTCGGCGGTCCACTGTTCGGGACCGGCGAACTTGCCCCAGACACCGGCGTCCCCGGCGGTTCCCTTGGCACCGGAGTCGGCGGAGCGCGACGGCAACTGGGCGATGAGCGCCTCGTCGCCCTCCCGCTCGCGCATGGCGCGCGCGTCGGCGAGCAGTCCGTCGGCCCGGTAGACGGGCGGCACGGGGGCCTCGGGGTACTCCGCGCGGACCTGGCGGACGTAGCCGCCCAGGATGTTGGTCTCCAGGGAGACCTCAGGGTCGATGAGGTGGCACTTGACCTCGATGAACTTCTTGTCGGCCAGCCAGGTGTCGTGCTTGGCGACGGTGTCGGCCAGCCCCTCCTTGCCGCGGGCGTCGGGGTGGTGGTCCAGGACCGCGGAGAGCACGGACAGGAAGTGGCTCTTACCCGCGCCGAAGGAGCCGTGCAGGTAAGCGGCCTGAGACTTGCCGTCGGCGACCGAGGAGCGGACGATCTCCAGGGCCTGGTCGAAGCACTCCGCGAGCTGGTCGGTGACGACGTAGGTGTCGATGGCCTGGGCCTGGCGGGTCGAGGTGCTCTCGGTGAGCTTGACGACCAGATCGCCCTCATGGACGGCTTCCGGGATGTCGATGAGGTCGCTGATGACCCGGCCGTTGCCGACCCGTTCGCTGCCAGCGCTGCCCGGTCCAGGGGGAGGAGTCGCCACCGTGCACCTTTCTGCTGTCTACAGGGGGAGGTGAACCACGTGCGGGCCACGGGGAGGGTGGGACGCGGTTCCCGAAGTTGTCTGGGGTTCCAGCCTATGCCGACGTGGTGACAGAGGGACACGGCCGAGAGCGCGAAAAGCACTGCCGGAAGGCCCTGTTGGAGGGCCCCGTTGGAGGGCGCTGCCGGGAGGTCGCTGACCGTTGCGGCCCGGGGAGACTGCCAGGGGTACGGACAGCCGTGGTCGACTGGCTCGCAGCCAGACGACCGGGAAGCCGCCACCAGGCGGGATGGGTGGAACACACCCGTGGGACGGGTGTGCGGCCCCGCGGGTTGTCATCGCGGGGCCGCACACTTTTAGCCGAAGGACTGGCGTGGGGAGCGGGTCAGGCCTTCTTGCGCCGCCCCCGGGCGGTGGGAGCGGGCCGCCACCCCCGCATCTGCGAGTCGGTGATGCCGGTGGAGTTGCGCAGAGCGGTGAGGTCCTCCTCGACGTGGTCGGCGGGGGTGTCTCCGTAGTCGTCGGGCTCGGTGTGCCACTGCTTGACCCAGGGCAGCAGCTCGACGATCCCGGCCAGCAGCGGGGTCATCTTGTCCGGTTGTTCCGCCCAGCCGTCCTGTTCGAGCCGCTCGTGCGCCAGGGTGGCCAGCGCGTCGGCCTGCTGGGCGTGGTCCCAGCCCGCCCAGCCCAGGAGAAGGGTCGGGTCGGATTCGCCCTCGGCCCCGGGGTAGGAGACGAACCTCTCCTTGGGCACGTCGAGCTTGCCCCGGTTGGACCAGTAGCTGGTCTTCAGGAAGTCCGCCGAGGTGTACTTGGGCGGAACCGGGATGTCGAGACGCTTCTCCGCCTCGCCTTCCTCCAGGTCGGCGTTGAGGGCGTCCTCCTGGCGCTGGAGGTCCCACACGTGCTCCCAGTCCGCGCGTTTGCGCAGGCCCGATTCCTTGTAGCGCAGCGCGGCGAGGTACGGGACGTGCTCGGTCGTGACGATCTCGGCGATGACCTGTGAGAAGTCCTGGTCAGGGTCGTAGAGCGCGGCGACCTCGGCCGATTCGGGGAAGAGGTCGCGCACCCGGTTGGCCAACCCACGCACGGAGAGCGGACGGGCGCGCTCGTCACCGTGGTCGTCGGTGGTGAACCACAGACGCCGGTCCTCGCACTTGTCCAGCAGCCAGGACTTGAGGGCGGCCTTCTGCTTCTTCTCCCAGGGCTCGGACTGCCAGCGGCGTTTGTGGTCGGGGCGCTCGATCAGGCCGATGTTCTTGTCGGACTCTATGAGTTCGATGCGCTTGGCCACGACATTCCGATAAGCCTCGGGCCAGTGAGAGGGAATGTCGGTGATGGGGGTGGAACCGTGGCGTGAGAACCACACGGACGTCGTTTCCCCGGCCGCTACCTTACGAGCGAGGACGATTTCGAAAGCTCGCTCCCCGAGATTGACGGAGGGGACATCGGCAGTGTCGGGGATGATCAGTTCCGCAAGCTGGGCATCGGTGATGAGCCCGTAGCGGTGGTAGATGTCCCAGTCGAGCTCTTCCTGGAGGGCAACCATCCGCTGACGGGTGGCGGTGTGCTCGGCGTGGGCTGCCTTGAGCCGGTCGGCGGTGGGAGTATCCGCCTCAGCTACGGCAGAGGGTTCGAGGGCAGAGAGTTTCTGTGCGAGGGAGTCGAGTTCCTTGGAGCGGCTCAGCGAAAGGCTCCTGGGGAGAGGGAATTTCTGGAGCTTGGTTCCGGTAAACTCATAGAACACCTCCCACTCGTCATTCATGAATCCGCCAGTCCCAGACTGACTCCCCTTGTTATGACAAACCTGTTTAAGCCAGAAGCAGGCCGTCGAGGAGTTCAGCACCCCCAGCAACTCTAGGTGCTGCTCCTCCGTCGCATCCTTCGGCAATTTGATCACTGGAGCCGAACGATTAAACGCGCCACCATGCCGAGAAATAACATAGTGATTATGAGTAGCCACAGAAGAGAAGGAAATAGTCCAAAAATGCGCCCCTCGATCCTTAGGAAGTTGGTGCCATTCCCACCAATACTTACCCGAAGAGAGATAGGTGCCCCCACCGAAGGTCCCCCTACCCCAAAGTTCGGTTCGCAAGACCCACAACCTCAGCAAAAAATTCTTCCCCAAAGCGGAGAAGGGCAAGAGGTTATGATTTTCGTCATATGGAAATATCAAAGATTCCGAGGCCGAGGACGACCAATCTCGAACCTCATCGCCACGAGGAGCAGGATGGGCAAAAAGCTCCTTCTTGCCGAGATCCCCTAGGAACCCTGACGAAGGAATGGAAAATGCGTCATCCGCGTGCGTATCGCCAAAGAACCCCATTCGATAAACGCGAGACTTCAAAGTACCAAAAGAATAATTCTCGATCCTCCTAGCAAGCCCCCCTGCCCCACCCCCAGAGAGACTCCAAGGATGAGACTTAAAGTCCTCCCAAGAGACATCTCCAACACTTACCCATTCAGACTCACTGCCAGGCACGTCAACCTGGGATGCGATCGCTCGCCAAACCAGACCATCCGCAGCCACGGCAGGCTGACCGGGCTCCCCCCGAACTCCACGAACAGACCGAACAATCGCTTTGTGGCTATTAGGCTCGTTCCTACCGACCAAAATTACCGTTGGAGTTCCATGCCCAGGAATGTAAGCTCCGGATGTATCAATCACATAAGTGAGACGCACTTCATTTCTAAACAGATTCTCAATGATCTTCTTGCCAAATTCTCGCTTCATGAATGAGTTGGCTGTAATCTGACCAGTAAAACCAGATCCCACTTCGTTTGCGCCAGCACGTTTTGCCAAATTAAAGAACCGCTCGGCAAAGGGAACAGAAAGGGCATAGGAGCCAGAGCACGAAGAGTAACGCTCGCGGTAGTTTTCTCGTTCTCGCCTGTCCTTCACCGTTATATACGGAGGGTTGCCAACAACTACATGGTAACTCTGAGCACCAAGAAGATCATGGTGGTTTACATACTCATAAAAATCTTCAACTGTGTAGCGATGAATCTCCCCCACAGCGAAGAGCTGTTCCCTCGCCCCCGGAACATCACGACCATGAATTAGTGAGTCACCTGTAGCGATAACGATCGGCCACTCGGGATTGCTCGCACTCAGAGTTTTGATACCGCCTTCCTTCATCGCGACAATGAGAAGGCGGAAGCGCGCGATCGCCACTGCGTAAGGGTTTTTGTCAACACCATGCACGCTTCGGAGCGTACGGTTGATCAGATCCCAATCAGAAGCACCTGGCTCAGCCTCTCGCCACTTGGAAAGCAACCGCTGGAAGGCTCCGATCAGGAAGTGACCCGAACCGCAGGTCGGGTCGATCAGGCGGAAACCTTTGTTTTCTGCCTGATAGATCCGGTTCCCATCAAGCCCGAACTCTTCCAGCGCAGGTTCAAGGGTGTGGTTGAGGATGAACTCCTCAACGAACTCCGGTGTCTGGAGCAGAGCGTAGGTCTTGCGGGTCGCCTCAGATAGGTCCTGGTAGAGGTCCCCGAGGAAGCGGGTGTTCCATTCAGGATCGGTGAAGTCATGGACGAGGTGCCCGTCGTCGCCCACAGACCGCCAGAAGTCGATCAGGGCCTTGGCCGCCTGGTGAGATGGAGTGATGCTCCACATCGGGTTGTGCTTCTTGTCGAACAACCCGGCCATCACCGAGGACACGCTCATCTGCTCGAAGGCGTACTCCAACCAGTCACGGTCGGTCCGCTCCGGGGCATCCGGGTTCTCGCTGCGCCTCTGGAGGACCCAAGCGTCCTTGAGTTCCTGAGCGATGTTGTACCGGTCGTGCTCATCCTTCGGCCCGGCGATAAAGGGCTGTTCCAGAAGCCCGTTGTCCTCGCAGAAGCGGACAAACACCGTTGCCAGCACCCACGCCACGGCGGCCTGAGTCACCTGGCCTTCGCGCCACGCGCCCTCGGTGGTCGAGGTGCGCTCAGCATTCCGGGCCCGCTGGTACTCACGCTTCAGAGCCGCGTCGAAGGTCTCCGGTTTACCCTCCCGGTCGAGCCCTTTGATCGCGGTGGGGTCCTCGCTGCGTTCCCGTAGGTCCGTTTCCAGCAAGCGGACCTGCTTCTGCAAGTCTTTCAGCAGCAACGCCTTATCGACCACGGGGTCTCCAGAACAACGATGAGGGACGGGGTACCCCTCCATTCTGTCTGCTGGACTCACCTGCTCGCACACGAAAAGCCCATCCCACGGTAGGTACATGACCCACTCCGGTCTGGAACGGTGAAGCGGCGGTGACCGTCCTTGCCATGAGGACAGGCCGCCGCCGCTGGGAGAGCCAACTGGTCAGGCAAGAGCCGGAGCCGGGTCCAGCAGAAGCAGCAGATCACCAGGGGTTCGAGCCTCGGTCAGGCCCTTGGACGAGGCGACCCAGTAGGAGAGCGTGGCCTCCCCGAACCAGATGACCAGGTGCGGGTTCTGCCGTTGGAGAGCGGCGACACAGGCGTGCTCTCGGGCGAACTCGGAGCGGTGGCCGCCCAGGCGGGGCAGGCGCGCAGCGCGGCGCCGACGGCACGAGGGGTGCTCGCATACCGGGCAGAAGGGACCGACCAGCGGGTGCCGTCGGGGCAGCGGCGGAAGCGGTCGGTGCAGCGGGTCGCTGGCGGGCCGGGGTACGGGGATAGGATGCGTCACTGATCCTGCTTTCTGAACATGTGGAAGTGAGCGGAATTCGGGATTGTCGGGGGCTCGGGAAGAGCGCGGCAACGCTCTCCTGGGCCCTTCTGCGTACAGCGGTGTGGACGGCTACGCGGTGGTGTTCCAGAGGCTGTCGGTCAGGTCGTAGGCCAGGAAGAACCAGACCTGGCGGTAGTTCGGGACGCCGTTGTCGCCCCAGGAGGAGGCGAAGGCGTCGATCATGGCCAGGCCGCGCCCGGACTCGGAGGCCGGGTCCAGTCCGTCGGGGTTGGGTGCCAGATACGAGCGCTGCCCGAGAACGGTCTTCCCTCCGTCGCGGGAACCCTGGTCGCGACAGGCGAGGCGCAGGCCGGTACGGGTGCGCTGGCAGGCCAGGGTGTAGACCCCGAAGGGCTGACCCGAGCGGGAGTGACGCAGGGCGTTGTTAGCGAGTTCGCTGCCCAGCAGGGTGAACAGGTAGCGGTAGTCGCGGTCGCGTTCGGCGGCGCAGGTGTCCAGGAACGCGCGCACCAGCGGCATGTACTGGGTGGAGCCACCGAAATCGTAGCGGCGCGTTTTGTAGTGGGCGCGGTCGGACCGGCCGGTGAAGTAGTGGCGACACCGGGGCGGAACCAGCTCAGCGAGGGGCACGGTCACCTCGGGCAGCGCGGGCATGGGTGTGGTTGCGGTCGCGGGCATGGCGAACAGACTCCTTGCAGGTGTGGAGCGACAACAGGGGTTCGGTGTGCCCGCAGGTGTGAGACCTTCGCGTTTCCCGGTCAGCGGGAAGGGGCACGGCGTAGCCTGACCACTAGAGACTCTGCGTGAAGCTCTGGTTACTGACTACACCTTCAAGCTATTAGTGAATCTCACTACAGTCAAGCAACTGAAGGAAGATTCACCAAGAAAGAGCTACACTGTCACCATGCAGCGTCCTCACAGCCCCACCCTCCGCCGCCGACGCCTGTCAGCCGAGCTCAAGCGAGCTCGCAACGAAGCGAATCTGACCACTACACAGGTGGTGAAGACGCTCAAGTGGGCAGCTGGCAAGCTGAGCAAGATCGAGACCGCCGAGACACAGACGATCAAGGCTGACGATCTCGACAAGATGCTGGATCTGTATCAGGTCACCGACCCCGACAAGCGCGAGGCTCTTCACGCCCTCGCCAGGGACGCCAAGGTTCGGGGGTGGTGGTCGAAGTACAAGGAGGTGTTCGGGCCTCAGTCGCTCCCCGACTTCGAGGCAGAGGCATCCGCCATCCGCACCTTCGAGTCATCCATGATCCCTGGGCTACTTCAGACCCCGGACTACACGGCGGCTCTGCTTCAGGGAGGTCGCTATACCGAAGCAGCGGCAATCGAACGTCGTGTCAACGCCCGCATGGAGCGACGGCAGATCCTGACCAGATTCAACCCAGTACGTCTTCGCGCGGTCTTGGACGAAGCCGCGCTTCGTCGGATGATTGGTGACGCTGAAATCATGGCCGAGCAGATGCACCACCTGCTCTACATGGCAAAGCTTCCCAACGTGGATGTGCAACTACTGCCTTTCTCAGCAGGTTCACACGCTGCACTTGCCGCTTCCTTCAGCATCTTGGAGTTCCCCGAACCTCTCGACCTACCTATCGTGTTCGTCGAGACAGCGGCGGACGGCTTGTTCCTCGAAGAGACCGAAGAGGTTGAGCAGCATAGTGTTACCTTCAGCGATGCTCAGGGCTCCGCTCTGAGCACTGCGCAGTCCGCAAAGTTCATTACGGACGTCCTGAGGTCCCTAGAGAGCGAATGATGATCAACGAACCGATGTTCCGGAAGAGTAGCTACAGCGGCCACGGTCAAAACTGTGTAGAGGTCGCCGACCTGCCCTGTGGCGCGGCCGTCCGGGACTCCAAGCACCCCACCCACGGCCACCTCCCCTTCCCCGCCGCCGAGTGGGACGCCTTCCTCACCTCCGCCCGTACCTCCCAGAGCTGACCTCGGCGACACGTGGTGGTCGATGGGTGGTATCCCGTCGATCACCACACTGCTTCTTACTGCGGTTCCCCTCGACCATCGACTGCCCTACCCCGGCCTGTCCTGCTCCGCCCTCGCTCTCGTCCTTCGACGAGCCTTCAGGCTGGGATCGGCCAGCGGCGCCAGCACCCTCGCCAGCTTCGCTCAGACCCGAAATCTGAGCACAGAGGTGACCGAGGACCCTTGCGCTCGCTTTTCTCGGAGGAGCAGTCCGAACACCACCGAAGGAAGCCAGACAAAACACCACCGCCCTCACCGCACATCAGCACGCAGCACCGGCATCGAATACCACGTCATCCGCATACTTCACCGGCATAACCGCACCTTTCCGGCACGGGTTCCAGCACCCTCTCCGGTCCGTGTCGGCTTCGCTGCCGAGAACGGATAACCAGCCCGGCTCAACGCGACCGTCGTGGTATTTTCCTCGCACGCGCTCACCCCCGATTCCAGGAGCGCGTGGGAGGGCGGCCACCATGACACGTCCCTGGGAAGCGGACCCGTCCGCTGACATGGCACGGAGGCTGGGCAGGTCTCCGGCCGAACTGGGCAACACCGACAGAGCCAGCGGTTGCCCCGACATCTGGGAGCTCGACAACGGCGACATCGCCGTGATCGGGCGCGACCTGACCGACGCCTACGCGGAACGTCTGCCATCAGGTGCGGCCATCGCAGAGGACGAACGTCTGGTCGTCATCCCCCGCAACACCCTGATAGCAGCGAAAGCGGACATCCCTGATGCTTGACGCCATCGACGGCCTTTCCGGTGACCGGCTGGAGCTCGGCCCCTATCTCGACGACTTCGACGGGCGTCTGGCATCGCTCAGGAACACCGATATCTGGAAGCTCGAACGGCGACAGGTCTTCCACCAGCCGGAAAGTGACAGTTGGATGGCGTTCCGGGAGGGACGCCACGACGAGTCCCTCCGGCTTCTGGAGAACAAGCGCTCCTCCTTGCGGGAGGAATTCGCCGAACTCGCCCGAGCGGGATGCGTGCTGCGGCGAACCCGTGTCGTGGAGAAGCCCTTCACGACGTATCTGCTGTGGGAACTGCACTCCCTCCATCTGCGAGCCCAGTGCGGCGAGGACGTCCGGATCATCTCCCCCGGACCCCTCGCGGCGTGGGAACACAGTGGCCAGGTACCCGAGATCGTCGGGCTCGGCGACGAGGTGGCGTACAGAATCCGGTACGACGACCAGGGTGTTCTCCGGGGCGGAGTCCGGTTCACCGACCACGCCACCACCACACGGTGCCGTGCCGAGATCGCCGCGCTCCACGAGGCCGGTGAGGATCTGAAGCGCTACTTCCCGCGCGAGGTCGAGGGGGCCGCGCTCAGCCGTGACTGACCGCAGGCCCTCCGAACCCGGTGGGGAACCCGCCGAGCGGCCCGGTACCAGTGCCAGTACACACATGGGCGCGGTCGCGGGCCGCGCGGTGCAGGCGCGGGACGTTCGAGGCGGGGTGCACTTCCACGGCCAGGGGCCGACGGCGCACTCCGCTCCCGTACCCGGGCAGCTCCCCGGTGACGTGCACGGATTCGTGAACCGGGTGGGCGAACTGGAGGTGCTCAGCACCCACCTGCGCGCTGAGGACTCCGCCGGCGGCGCTGAGGCTCCCGTTCACGTCATCACTGGCACGGCCGGTGTCGGCAAGACCGCTCTGGCCCTGCACTGGGCCCACCGGGTGCGCGACCGCTTCCCCGACGGCCAGCTCTACGTGGATCTGCGCGGATACGGGACCGGCCCGCGGGTCGAACCGGACCAGGCGCTGGAACGCTTCGTCCGCGCCTTCGGGGTGCCCGCGGACGCCGTACCCGCGGACGTCGACGGCCGCTCCGCCCTCTACCGTTCCCTCCTGGCCGAACGGCGCGTGCTCGTCGTCCTCGACAACGCGGCGACCGCGGCGCAGGTACGCCCACTGCTGCCCGGCTCCTCGGCGTGCGTCGTGCTGGTCACCAGTCGGGACCGGCTGTCCGGGTTGGTAGCCCGGGACGGAGCGCGGCGTCTCACCGTGCGTACGTTGGAGCCGGCGGAGGCCGTGGAGCTCCTCGAACACGTCACCGGGAACCACTGGCCGCGCGATGAGCCGCACGAGATCGCCGAGCTGGCCCATCTGTGCGGAGAGCTGCCCCTCGCCCTGCGCATCGCCGCCGAACGGGCCGCCGGACGGCCCCACATGCCCTTGGCGGAGCTGATCCAGGACCTGCGGGACGAGTCCGCTCTCTGGGACGCCCTCGCCACCGACGAGGAGGAGGAAGCCGACGCGGTCCGCACCGTCTTCGCCTGGTCCTACCGGGCCCTGCCGGGGGAGACCGCACGCCTGTTCCGGCTGCTCGGGCTGCATCCCGGCCACGACTTCGACGCGGGCTCCGCGGCTGTCCTCGGCGGTCTGCCGGTCCGGCGGGCACGGCGCGTTCTGGACATGCTCGTGGGCGCGCACCTGGTGGAACAGACCGGCCCGGACCGGTACCGCTTCCACGACCTCCTGCGTTCCTACGCGCTGGACCAGGCGCGCCGCGAGGAGCCGCCGGAGAGCCGACAGGAGGCTCTGGGGCGCCTGCTGGGTTGGTACCTGCGCACCGCTGACGCCGCGGCCCGGGCGGTGGACTCACCACTGCGACAGTTGGAGCCGGGCCCGGGTCCAGTCGGGAGTGCTTCCGACGGCGTTCGCGAGTTCACCGACAACGCGGACGCGGTCCGATGGTTCGAGGCCGAGAGCAGGAACCTGGTCGCCATGGCCGAGGCCGCCGCCGGGGCGGGGATGGACGCGATCGCCTGGCGCCTACCGGTCGTACTGAGACACGTCTACGTGTACCGAACGCCCATGAGCGCCTGGATCGCCACGACCCTCCTCGGGCTCGGTGCGGCCCGGCGGGAGCGGGAGCACGCGGCCGAAGCGGACCTCCTGGAGAGCCTGGGTATGGCGTACGTACAGTCCCACCGCATGCGGGAGGGCATCACGCACCACCGGCAGGCCCTTCGGTTACGGCAGGAGCTGGGCGATGAGCTCGGGGAGGCCATGTCGCTCAACGCGCTGGGGCTGGCGCATCTGCGCGAGCACCGGTTCGACGAGGCGCGCGAGGACTTCGAACGCTCACTCGACATCGCCCGGCGTCTGGGCGAGCGGCGTTGGGCGGGAATCGCGCTCGGCAACCTGGCGGACGCACTGCTCGATTCGGGAGATCTCCGTGAATCAGTGGCCCTGGCCGAGGAAGCCGTCGCGATACACCGCGAGACCGGCAACAGGATGAGCGAATTCGCCTGCCTGGCCTGTCTGGGAGCGGCATGGCGGGAACTGGACTCGACCGACCGCGCGCTGTCCTACGGGCGGCGTGCTCTCGATGTCGCCCGGGAACTGGACAACCCGGTCCGGGAGGGGTTCGCGCTCCTGGAGCTCGGCAGGGCCCAAACGCTGCTCGACCGACCGGAGGAGGCCCTGACGAGTTTCCATGAGGCAGCCGCACTGCACCGCTCGATCGGCGACCACGTGCGCGAGTCCGAGTCCTTCGAGGGCGCGGCTGAGGTCTACCGGTCACTCGGACACCTGGTCGAGGCAGCACAGTTCTTCCGCCAGGCGGTGAGCGGTTACCGCAGGAACAAGGCCCGCTGGAACCTGGCGGTATGCCTTGACCGCCTGGCCGCCGTGGTGTCCCGCAACGGCGAAACAGAGGCGGCACGCGGGCACTGGCGCGAAGCGCTGGAAGCCCTGTCGGACCTGACTGATCCCAGAGCCGAGCGCCTGCGTGAGACGATCACCGGCCACCTCGGCGACGCGAACGGTTGACGCCTTTCGAGGAGCGGCGGACCGCACGAGTGGGTCAGCATGGCCCGGCATCCCGCGCATGATGTCCTCGACCTGCTCGGCCGTCCGTTCGGGCGGACCGGCCTACCACCCGAGCGGCTCTTCGGGCACGATCACGCGGTGCTGAATCGGCCCCTGGAGCAGCCCTGACGCCTTTCCCGCCGGGCCTCGATAGACGCCTCCGTCTCCTCGGCAGAGACCTTTACTGGGATCCCCCAGAGCGCGAAGCGATGGCCCCGGAACCGAAGAATTACATGCTCTCCACCGACGTCGGCGAGGTCACCCGGGGGCCGTTAACCCGCACTCCCCCAGATCAGCTCTTCCAAGGGCATGTCGGTGCCCCGCGCCGAGCCTCACCCGCGTATCTCACGCCTGGTCGAGAAGGCCGCGAACCAGGAGGTGAATGTTCGTCCACGGGTTCCTGTCACGTGGATGGACGGCGTCCCCATACCTCTCATGCAGCCGTTCGGCCCGGCCGATCGCCTTCTGCTGCGGATCGCCGAAGAAGTGTGCGGGGTCGAAGTCCTTGCGGTCGGTGTAGCAGCACTTCAACCTCTCCATCTGCTTGATGGCGTCGGTCGTACTCAGATATCCGCCGACGTCTCGCTGGTGCAGGAGCAACCAGAGTTCGAAGCACGGGTTCGCATAGGCGATGTTGATGTCGGACTCTCGTGCCAGGCGCATCGCCTCACCCAGCGAGTCATGCGCCCGGGGCGCCTCGACGTCGATCACACACCACACCTCGTCGTACTCGGTGCCCTGGTCACCACGCCGCGTGGGCGCGGAGTCCCTGCGCTTCTGCGCGGCATTGACCAGCTTGTACGGTTCCCCGTGATCGGGACCGACCTCGATCGACACGTTCGAGAAGCGTTGCCGTCTCCTCATCTCGGTGAAGTAGGTCGTCCCACCGTAGGTGTCCTCACAGAAGAGGAGATACCTTCTTCTGGGGTTCTTCGTCCCCACCTTTTTCGGACTGAGGGAATTGTTCCGATTTTTCCTGTTCAACGCCACGCTGGAACGCTACCGCACGTTTAGCGATAAGATGGGCTAGTTCACGACCCACATCACTATCAAATGTGGGCACAGCGGAATAAAAACCCAAAAGGTACTTTTTGACCACGTTGTCACGGTCGTCACGCACTTTGTACTCTCGCAGCGCGGTCAGCTCCGTCGCGCCATCTGGCCCCTTCTCCGTGAGCCACGCCTGGTCCCTCGTCAGATAACCGTAGGAGCGCCTGCTCAGCAGTGTGACGTCATGGGTGTTGAAGACGAGCTGGGCGCCACTGGGGTTGGTCTCCCGTTCGGAGAAGAGCCGAACCAGCTGGCCCGCCAGGTTGGAGTGCAACCGTGCGTCCAGTTCGTCGATGACGAGCACACGCCCCTGCTCCAACGCTCGGACCACCACACCCACCAGCTCCAACCAGGTGTGTGTGCCATTGGACTCCGCGCCGTACGGCAGTTCCACGGTGCCGTCGGGGGATCGGTGTGAGACGACGATCTCCGGTGACTGACGCCAGTCCTCCGCCGCCATCGGAGGGCCGTCCGGGTTGAGCACGCGAAAGCCCGCCGTGAAGTGCGCCGCGGCCTCCTTCGGCAGTTCTCTCTCCTCCGAAATGATTCCGGAGATGCCGAGGTCCGCGTACTGCGTCAGGAGGTGGCACAGCTCCCGTTCGGGCCCCGCGAGCATGCGCAGGGTGAGGTCCAGGCGCACGTGGGCGTTCTCGTCGAAGGCCATCGTCATCCGATCGACCCAGTCGTAGACACGGGTGAGCAGCGGATGGTTCCCGGCCGCGCCAGCCGATAGGAACAGGCTGTTGGGACGCACCGACTCCCACACCATCCGGGTACGGTTCCCGAAGCCTCTGCGTAGACCGGGACCGAGTTCGACCTCCTGGGGCCCCTCCCTCTCGAAGAGGACCCGCATCCGGCCGCGTGGCCAGGTGTACAGCCACTCGGAGACCACCGCACGGTCGTCTACCGCGAAGCCGTATTCGTGGCGTACCCCGTCCAGCACGAAGTCGAAGGCGAATTCCGACGGCCGCGCCACCGCGGCCTCGTCCAACGCGAAGGGGATGCGCCCGGTCCCACCCCTGGGGTTCCACCGGTTGTGCGAGTACCGGACGGCGTCGCGTGCGTAGGCCATCGCCCTCATCAGTTTGGACTTGCCCGAGGCGTTCGGCCCGAAGACACCGACCACGGGCAGCGCCTTCAGCCCCGTGCCGGGGACGTCCAGCACGGCGAGGTCGTCGTGTTCGTCGGCGGCGACCAGGCTCAGTTCCTGTTCGCCCCGGATGGACTCCCAGTTCGCCACATGAAACCGCAGCAGCACGGCCACCACCTCCCGGATATCTTCGCGCCAAGGATCTGACACTGGTTACCGTAACCCGCGAGTATTGCTTTCATGTGTCCTTCACACTGGATTCTGGAGAATTTTTCCGCGAAGAGCCCTGGGGCATACACCTAGGTGTACACTCCGAGTCCGACCACATGTCAGGCTCGACTCCCACCCCCATGGGCGGACGGAATGCCCTTCCTGCTCGAACAAGGCTTCCGGTGTGGTCGACTTCGCCGATCATGCGCTGCTCCCGCTTCCGGGAGCGGCTCCACGACCCGGCCGCACGGCGCTCCGCTGAGGCCTCGGTCCATCCACGTCCGCCCGACTCATCGAGCGCTCCGGCACCGTGAGTTCACCGGCCCCGTGCCTGGTAAGGATCACCCGTTGATCAAGCGTGTCCTCTCCGTTCACGACTTCCGCTGTTTCCAGCGCTGGAACCAGCGCGGCAAGACCGTCGACTTCCAGCGGCTCAACCTCGTCTACGCCCCCAACGGCACAGGGAAGAGCACCTTCGCGGAACTGCTCAGCGGTGTCCCGGGGGACAAGTCGTGGTCCCACGGAACGCGGACGCGGATCCAGCCCGGCGACGACCCGTCCGACATCGAGGAGATCAACGGACCGGGGCACCGGTTCTGGGACGACGTTCGCCTGTTCAACGCCGAGTACGTGCGAAAGAACCTGCGGTTCGACGCAGGTGACGGAGACACTTCCGGGGCGGACGCGCCGGCCCTCCTGCACATGGGTGAGAAGAACGTCGAACGGCAGGAGCGCAAGGAGAGGGCCGAACAGGAGATCGAGCGGTTGAGGCCCCTCTTGAGGGATCTGCGCAGGGAGCGCGACTCGGCGCTCAAGGAGGCCGGGAACCTCTGCACCAAGCTGGGGCGCCGGGTGAACAACACCCTCAGGGGCAAGGCCCTCCGCTTCAACAAGCAGTTCGACAAGCGAAACGTGGAGAAGGCCCTGGCCGAGCCTCCCCCTGCCCGGTCGGAGCTGCGCAACGCCCACGAGCGGGACCAGGCACTGTTGAACACCTCATCGTCGGAACAGGTCCCCCCGGTGGACCTCGGTAGCCTGCCCGTCGAGGACCTCCTGTCCACGACCGCTCACCTCCTGGAGCGCACGGTCACCTCGGACGTGCTCTCCGCGCTCAAGGAACGGCCCGACCACGAAACCTGGGTCCGACAGGGCCTCGGGCTGCACGCGGACCGCCACACCTGCGTGTTCTGTGGAGGCGAGGTCAGCGCTCGTCGAAGGGCCGAGCTCGACCGGCACTTCGACGAGGGGTACACACGGCTCCTCAAGGAGGTCGACGAGAGCCTCGGGCGGGTCCGGCGACTTCGAAGCCGTGTCGAGAGGCTCCCCGCCGAACTGCCCCACCGAGCGCTCCTCTTCGAGGACCTCAAGGAGGATTACGGCGAGGCGACCAAGCTGGTCGAAGCCTCGATCAACGCCTACCTCGCCGTCCTGGACAGGATCGCCGAAGCGCTCGAACAGAAGAAGGAGGGGATGTTCACCGAACTCACTCTGCCCTGCGACCTGACACCGGTGAGGATCGACACCACGACGGTCAACGAGATCATCGGCGAGCACAACGAGCGGACCGAACGCCTGGACAGCGACCGGGCCGAAGCCGCGGAACGCGAGTTCCAGCGCATGTTGGAAGAGATCAGGGAACCGTGGGCGAGGCAACGGAACAAGCACACGGAGCTGTCCGAACGGGTCCGAGAAGCGGAGGGCGAGCTGGAGGCACACCTGGACACCGTTCGCCAGACCCCTGAGGAAGGACTCGACCCCCGGTACCTCGTCTCCACCCTCAACCGGGACGTCAACAGCCTGCTGCGGCGCGCCGACCTCACCTTCGTCTACCGGGACGACCGCTACCACCTGCTCCGGCACAGCACTCCCGCACGACATCTGAGCGAAGGCGAGAAGACCGCGATCGCCATGGTCTACTTCCTCGTCAGCCTGAAGGAACAGGACCAGGACCCCGGCCGCGCCATCGTCGTGGTGGACGACCCGGTGTCCAGCATGGACGAACAGCTCATGACCGGCGTGCAGTCGATGCTGGTCGGACAGCTCGACCCCCTGAACCCGCAGCCCGGCTGTCGGCAGCTCTTCGTACTCACCCACAACGCCGCCTTCCTGCGCATGTGGACGAAGGAACTGACCCGAGGCAGGGGAAATCCCAGGAAGTCGCTACCTCCCACCGCGACGCTGCACATCATGAAGTCGGTCCGTCTGGGTCCGACGTCCGAGCCCGGGTCCCGCCGCCCCGAACTGGCACACGTGGACCTGGCGAGCAAGAGCATCACCGCCCTCGACACCGAGTACAACCTGCTCTTCTACCGAGTCGCCCACGACCTGCTGGAGGCGAACCACTCCGTCGCGGTGGAGGCGGACCTCAGGCTCATCACTGATTCGTCCAACAGCACCCGTAGGCTGCTGGAACACTTCCTCGGATTCATGCGCCCCAATCAGGCGGGAAAGTTCACCAACGTCGTCGAACACGCGTTGAAGCAGGAGCGGGTACGGGCGAACCGCATCACCGCTCTCCTCAACGGCAACTCGCACCACGCCCCCGACCCCGAGGGCAAGGAGCCGATGAGCGACGAGGCCCGCGGAACGATCACCGACGTGTTCCGGCTGATGAACGAGCTCCACCCCGAACACTTCGACGGCATGTGCGAACGGCTGGGGATCAGCGAGCACAAGAGCTCGCTCCTCTGCGACTGACCCCCGAAGGTTCGACACCGCGCGCCGCGATCGCGGCCTGGCGACGGCGGCCCAGGGAACCCTCCGCATTCCGGGGGCCGAAGATACGGGAAGCGGTGGCCCTGTCCTCCTGGGCGGGGGAACAGGGCCACCGGAGAGGATCAGGAAACCGTCGCGGCCTCCGGCGCCGCGAAGCCCTTCGGCAGCAGCACCTGTTCGACGTCGCTGATGATTCCCGCCGGGTGACCGTCCAGGGTCGCGGGCCCCTGGGGGCCGCGCATCGGGCACAGCAGCCACAGTCCGTACGGGCTGGTGCCCGCCTCGCGTGCCTCCTGGACGAGGGCGCCCAACAGGGCGCGGCCCGGCGCGTAGCGGGCCAGGGGGGTCGCCCGGTACAGCAGCACCACCGCGTCCTCGCCGGGTCCCGCGGGCCCCGCCGAACGCACCCGGTGGCCGAGCCGTTCGAAGACGTCGCTCAGCATGCGCTCGAAGGCCGCAGGACGGCTGTTGTCGGCCTCGACCAGGACGTCCCAGTCCAGGCCGCCGCCGATCTCGCCCAGGACCTCGTCGACGACCGCGACGAACTCGGCGGAGACGTCGAAGGGCACCACTCCGGGGGTGCGCGCCAGGGCCTCGGCGCTGCGCTCGGTGTCGGGCATCCACGTCTTGAGCGCACGGAAGCCCCCGCTTCCCACCGAGGCCTCCAACTGCTGCCAGGCTCGGGCGGAGGCGGCGTCGAGCTGCCCCGGAGCATGGTGCGGCCCCGTGTGCGTGGAGGGCTGGTACGTGGTCAGCTCCGGTTCCAGGTACCAGTAGGCGGTGCCCTGGTGTTCGCGCTTGCGGAGTTTGGGGTACCTGCCGACCAGCAGGTTCCACAACTGCCCGTCCCCGGGGGCTTCGAGCGCGGGGAAGCGCGCCCTCACCCGGTCGCGTACCTGCTGCGGGGTGATACCGGGCGCGCCCAGGTAACCGACGGCCTGGGTGAGCTGGAGCGCCCGTTCCAGGTCCAGATCGACCGGGTAGAGCTCCAGCCGCGGCGTGGCCTCGGCACAGCCGGAGGCCACCGCGGCCAACTGCACCAGGTCGGTGTCGCTCAGGGGCTCCATCCCCTCGGGTGGGGTGACGGCCCGCAACCCCTGTCGGACCGTGGCGGGGGTGGGCAGGGGCTCCCCGGACCGGACCCGGACCAGTTCGTCCGCGCGGCGCCCGAGCGCCTCGGCGTAGTCGAACAACTCACCCTCCACCGGGACGGAAGGGTCGTCGTCGATGACCTGTGCGACCAGTACCCTGCGGTCGTAGCGGCGCACGACGAACCTCTGGTCGGTGCGGCGCTCCTCGCACTCCACCGCCACACGTACCGCCGCCATCGCGTAGGCGGCGCGGGCGTCCCCCTCCAGCGAGGTGCCGCGTAGGGTGAGCAGTTCCGCGGCGATCTGCCCGACCTCGCGGACACGGCCGTTGCGGGCGAGGATCTCCACCACGTCGTCGCGGACCGAGTTCAGGAGTGAGGCGCTCTTGGACCAGTAGGTGACGGCGTGTTGCAGATCCCGGTCCACGAGTTCCCGGGGAAGCCCCAGGCGCTCGGCGACCCTGCGGTGGGTGGGCCACCATCCGGTGTGGGCCGCGGCCTTCTCGGGGATGCCGAGCAGTTCGCGCACCGCCCGCACCCACTGCCCGTTGGCCTCGGTGGAGGCCGGGATGAACTGGCGGATCACCTGGTCGAGGGTGGCCTTCCTCTTGTCGTCACCGTCAGCGCCGCGGGGCAGCTTGGACCGTGTGGCGACCGCGTACTCGGCCACGTCCAGGCGCTTGCGCCAGTCTGTGACCGCTTTGACCAGTTCGTTGCGGGTGGGCAGGGAGACACCGCGCAGGCGGTGGAGTTCCCGGACGGGTCTGGTGAGCAGGTCGCCCACCGTCTCGCACTTGAGCACCCGGGTGGCGGTGTCCAGGGCGAGCGGGGTGAGCCCGGCCAGGTGCAACGGCGTGTTCAGGTCCGCGCTCTCGGCGTTGCGTCGGCGGGTCTCCTCGTTCTCGACCACGGCCTCGGCCACCGGAGAGGCCGCGTAGAGGGCCGCCTCCCAGGCACTGCGCATGTCCTGGAGCGTGGCGAAGCGCCTCTCCACCCGCCGGTGCAGCGCCCGGTGGAAGAAGGAGACCAGGAGGGTCCGGTTCTGCTCGGGGAAGGCGTCGCCGGAGAGTTGCGGAAGCTCGACGTCGTCGGCCAGGAACTCCGGGCCGACCCCGTCGTCGTCCCACACGGGGAGTTCTCCGGTGGCCATCTCGTGCAGTGTCACGGCCAGGGCGTAGCGTTCGGCGAACTCGTCGTAGGGGCGGTCGGGTCCCAGGAACGGATCGAGGTAGCCGCGGGTGCCCGCCGCGGTGTTCTCCAACGCTGTCCTGGACAGGGAGAAGTCGAAGAGCACCAGGGCACGGCCCTGCTTGGGCGGCTCCTGGACACCGAGGTTGGCCGGCTTGATGTCGCGGTGGAAGACCTTCTTGCTCTCCAGGTGCTCGACCGCGTCGAACAGGTGCTGACCGAACCGGAGCAGCTCACCGGTGCCCAGGGCCCCCTGGCGGGACAGGTAGTCCGCGAGCGTGCTCTCCCCTGCGTGTTGCAGGGGAAGGACGGTGCGCTCGCCGATCTCGCGCACACCCGTTTCCTGGTCCGCTCCGGCGGAGGCCAGGGCCACGATCCTGGGGCCGGAACCGACGATCCGCAGTGTCTGGGCCTCCCCCCGCAGCGCGGCGGCCGCCGAACCGGAGTTGAGGGCGACCTTGTGGACGACCTCCACACCCTTCGGCCCGCTCATGAGCAGGGCGCGCGCCGTGGCGCCCTTGCCCAACACTTCCCGGACCCTCCACCCCTGTTCGGTCTCGTCACCGGGTCGTGCGGTGAGCGGGTCGGTCTTGACCTCGGGCTGGGTCAGGTACTCCTCGACCTGGTCGAGCATGCGCAGGAAGGACTGGACCGTCGACAGGCGGTCGCCGGGGGAACGGCGGGTCGCCTCGCGAACGAGCGTGTCCAACTGGGGGATGACGTCGTCGCTCACCGCGGCCGGGGTGAGGCAGCCGTGCTCCTGGATCTGTCGGCTCATCTCACGGCGGTTGCGTCCCGGCGGCTGGCCGGTGAAGACGAGGTAGGTGAGCGCACCGAGGCCGAAGATGTCCTGAGGGGCGGCCCTGCCCCCGTAGTCGGGGAACTCCGGTGCCAGATAGGCCTGGGCTGCCGCCTCGACGTGCGCGGCCAGGGCGCGCTCGCCCAGCGCCGCCTCCAGGTGCTCCGTCGCGGCCCCGCCATCGGAGGTGTGGCGCGTGTGGCCTCCGCTGCGCAGGCGCAGGCTCTCACGGGAGGCCACCTGCCAGTCGGCGATGTACAACCTCGGGAAGGAGCCGTCCAGTTCCACCCACACGCTGCGCGCGGCCAGGGCACGGTGGAAGAGGCGGTTGCGGTGGGCGTGGTTGACCGCCTCGGCCAGTTGGCGGACCATCTCCATCCGGGTGTCGATGTCGAGGTCGTCCCCGTGTTCGGCCATGAAGTGGTCCAGCCGCGTCCAGGAGGAGTGGTGCCGGAAGGCGATGCCCGGACCGATCTGGTCGACGACCCCGAAGTACTCGGCCTTGACGATTCCCTCGTGGGAGATGCCCTCCAGGGACATGTACTCGCGCTTGGCCGCACGCTCGACCGAACGGCGGTCGTCCTCGTTCGGGGACTCGCCGTAGTGGTAGACGCGCACCCGGCTGCTGCTGCCCAACTGCTGGTGCCGGGCCCGGTAGTCGGTCCAGGTGGGTCCGCTGTCGAAGGAGCGCTTCTCCAGCGTGTACTCGCCCAGTTTCAGCGCGCGGTCCAGCGACTGGACACCGATCGTCTCCATCAGGAGCGAGACGTTCTTGAGGAAACCCGGGCTGACCGTGGTGTGGGGGCGGCCGAGCAGACCGCTCCAGATACCGTCCAGGCCGGTCTGCTTGTCCAGCCCCTCCCGGCCGTAGACCTCCGCCAGCTGTACCTCGTCGAAGTCACAGCGCAGGTCGTCGGCGGAGAGGAAGACCGCGGCCTTGATGAAGGGGATCCGCACGTTGTCGGGCAGGCCCAGTTTCCGGGCCGCCCACTGGAGGCGGTCCTTGAGCTCCTTGGCCTTCTGCTCGGTCAGGTGCAGCGGGTTGGTGATGGTCCGGCGGTGGCCGTTGGTGAAGGTCCACTCACTGCCACGGTTGGTGGCGCGCCCCGGGTGGCTCTTGATCTCGACGAGGAAGGCGCCGGTGGGGGTGACGGCGAACAGGTCGCACTCGCGGACGCGGTTGTTGCGCGCGGTGAAGGACATGCCCTGCCAGGCGCGGTAGGGCTCCCGATCGGGGAAGTACTCGCGGATGTGGCCCAGGGCCGACTGCTCCCAGCGGAACTCCGAGGGTTTGCCCCACCATCGGTTCGCCATCCGGCCGCTCCCTCTCCAGTTCTGCCCCGCCTGACTGCCCGTCCAGCATAGGACTCCCCAGTGACAGAGGCACGTCCGGACTGAAAAGGTACGCATGGCAGCTCACGAAGGACATGCCTCTCATCATCCACGCGACGATTCTGATCTCGTTCTCCTCGGTGATCTCGACAGGAGATAACCTTCTTTCCCCGCCCACCTCACGATCGTGCCGTTTTCGCAGGGAAGAAGCGAAGCCCATGAGCGATGTCGCCCCAGCCGCCTGGTTGATTCGATCCGGACGCCATGGCGAGCGCGAGGACCTGTGCCTTCGGGAGGGCGTGATCATCGTCGGCTGGCATATCGGCGATATCAACGAGTGCCGCACTCGGGAAGAACTTAAGCGCCGTGTCCGGGCTGCCTACCCGGACGCGGCCAAGGGAAGTGTCGCCAACTGGACGGGGCAGCTGTGGCGCTTCGCCCGCTTGGTCCTAGAGGGCGACCACGTGGTCATGCCGCTCAAGAACTCCTCCAAGTCCTCCCAGAAGGTGGCGATCGGTCGGGTCGTCGGTCACTACGAGTACGACGACCGGGCTCCCGAGGGGTTCCGCCACATCCGCAGGGTCGAGTGGCTGCGTAAGGACGTCCCCCGCACCGCGATCCAACAGGACCTGCTCGACAGTATGGGATCCCTGCTCACGGTGTGTGGGCTGACCCGGTTCGACGCCGCCCGGCGTGTGGCGGTCCTGGCTGGGGGAGGCAAGGATCCCGGAGCTCCGACCGTGTCGGAGAAGGAGGAGTGGCACGAGGCCGAAGGCCACGCCGAGCTCCTGGCTCAGGCCGTGGCGAGGGATCCTCACAACCCCATCACGATGACGATCCGCAAGTTCCTGTCCTACTGGAACGTGGCGCGACGTACCCCCTCCTCCGAGGCAGCGATTCAAAGCGACCTGGAAGAGAAGGGACTGACCACACAGCCCTCGTTCACCGAAGGATGGATCGACAACACCATCGCCATCGTCCGGGTCGGGGAAGAACCCACCGGCGAGGAAGCCACGTCCACTCCGCTACCGGAGAACGAGGTCGAGGAACCCCCCGAACCCACGTCGGCCACACTCCGGGTCGGGGACCTGGAGGCCGCGAACCGGAAGGTTGTCTCGGTCAAGCCCCAGGACACGGTCCGCAAAGCGGTGACCACCATGATCTCCCGCAACTTCTCCCAGTTGGCGGTCATCTCCGATG
Organism: Nocardiopsis sp. RV163; assembly: GCF_001029525.1. Classification (NCBI taxonomy): domain Bacteria; kingdom Bacillati; phylum Actinomycetota; class Actinomycetes; order Streptosporangiales; family Nocardiopsidaceae; genus Nocardiopsis; species Nocardiopsis sp. RV163. Next base: position 75,599 of record NZ_LEKI01000005.1, read on the forward strand.
ACGGCCTCTGCCATGGAGTGGTGAGCTGGGAGTCCATCGGCAAGATGAGGCTGGGCGGTCTGGAGCCCACATCCGTGGACCAGGTGAAGGCGAACGTCCCCATCGTCGAGCAGGACGACCTGCTGTTGGACCAGATTCCGCACATCTACGGCCACGGCTTCGTTCTTGTGCGCAGCTCCGATCTGAAGAGTGTGTCGGGCATCGTTACCGCGGCTGACCTGACCCTGCAGTTCGGTGAGTTGGCGCGGCCCTTCGTCCTCATCGAGGAGGCCGAGCGGCGCCTGCGGCAGTGCGTGGACGACGTCTTCAGCGCGGAGGACATCTGCGCTGCGACCAACAAGAAACCCGACAAGGTCAAGTCGGCGGCTGATCTGACTCTGGGAAGCTACTGGCACCTGCTCAAAGGCGATGACGAGTGGAGCAGGCTCGGATGGGACGTGGACCACGAGGAGTTTCTGGACCTGCTGAAGACGGTGACCGCCATCCGAAACGAGACCATGCATTTCAGCCCCGATCCCCTCACCGAGGAGCAGATCGACAAGCTGAACGGTTTCATCGGCCTGTTGCGGGTGCTCAATCCCGACGGGTGAACCGATCCCCGTCAATGCCACCGAGAATCGCGCGGTGAGGTGAGGGCGGCGGGGGCTCAAGTCGTTCCAGGAAGGCCCGGACGAGTCCGTCATCGAGTACTGGACCCGCACAGGCCTTCTTCCCGTCGGTGGCGCGGGAGGAGGACGAGGCGCGCAGCCGGGCGGACGAGGAGGAGGTCCCGAAGTTGTTGGAGGGGTTCATGAGCGGTTTCTGACCCCGTCCCTACTCCTCACCGGCCGCGAGCAGGTGCGCGCGGCGCTCTTCCAAGGGCCCGGAAGGTCCGCCACCGCGCCACGCATGTCAGCGCTCTTCGTCAACTCGGGGAGACACAGGGGCCGGGTCGGGCCGTCGCGTCCGCCTCTTCCTCCTCTTCCTGCCCTTCTTCCCCTCTGCGGACGCGGACTGTTGAACTCCGTGCACGTGAACCTCTTGCAGGGTCTTGAGAGCCTTCTTCTCGATCTGACGGATGCGCTCACGGGTGACCCCGAAGTACTCACCGATCACGTCCAGGGTCTGCCTCTCCCCGGTCGTCCACCCCATGCGCCGTTCGATGACCTCACGTGCACGATCGCTGGTCAGGCAGGACAGCAGCTCGCGCGTCTCCCTCTTACGCTCGTCCTCCAGCAGCTGTTCCTCCGGAGAGGGCAGCGCACGGCTCTCGTCCTCACCCACGAGGGTGAGCAGGGTGGTGTCGCCCCGGATCTCCCGGTCGAGCGAGTCGGTCCGGTAGGTGAGGCGGTGGACCTGGTCGACCTCGGAGACCGTCAGTCCGCTGTGTATCGCTACCTGCGCCACACCGGTGCCCCTGCCCTGGATCGCCAGGGCACGCTCGGTGGCCGCGACCTTGGCCATCTTCTCGTGCATGTGCACCGGGATGCGGATCAGCGCCCCCTCGTCGGCGATGGCGCGGGTGATGGCCTGGCGGATCCACCAGGTGGCGTATGTGGAGAACCTGAAGCCCCGGCTGCCGTCGAACTTGACCACCGCGCGCATCAGGCCCTGCATGCCGTGCTGCACCAGGTCCTCCGTCTCCAGCCCCTGACCCTCGTACTTGAACGCCAGGCTGTAGACGAGGCGCTGGTTGTGCAGCACCATCGCCTCGTAGGCCCGGCGGCGCTCGTCGTCGGGCTCCAGAGCCGCAAGGTCCGCCTCCTGGAACTCCTGTTCCGGGAACTCTCCGCCCCTCATCAGTGCGGACAGTCCCGTCTCCGCCCGCGCGGCGAGGAGGCGTTCGCCGGGACGCCCCAGGACGCGGTCCTCGGCCAGCACCCGGCGGCCCTCCGCGATCGCCTCGCACAGTCCCGGGTTGACGGGGGCCGCGCTCGTGTCCGGGGCGGCGTCCACGGAATCGCGCGAGCCGACCGTTTCGCTCCGGGAACTCCCGTGTACGGATTCCGGTCCTTCTTCGGGTTCCACGACACCCGCGTTTTTCGAATGCGTGATCGATACACCTGACTCTCGCAGGTGGATCACAAAATCTTCGACCTCGTTTTCCCTCAGTCCGGAGATGCGGACGACACCGTCGAAAACCTGCGGGGATATTCCCCCTCCGAAGACATAGCGGCGCGCCAGGCGGACGACGGCTCCCAGCCGGGAATCCTCCTGCTGCTTCCCGACCGGCGGCCGGTGGGCGGTCGCCTGCGTCGCGTCGTGAGAGTTACGCGCTGCGGGAACCTCCACCGGGCCGACCACCGTGATGCCCATCCCCGGAAGGGTCGCTTCGATCCTCCCGCGAGCCTCACTCTCGATCCCCAGCTCCTCGCACACATATTCGATTTTCTCGGAACTGATGCGGCCGTTTTCCGCGCCCTCGCGAATCCTCGCGAGAACGGCTCTGACCAAGCCGCGGCGATCGGGGGGCGGCGTTGACGAGGTGAGGTTCGGCATGCTTCGGATAATGTCACCTACCGCTGACAGAATCCCCCACGTACCGAGAAGACCGAAGCACCGCCGGAATTTCTTTCCCCTAGCCTCCGTATGAGAACAGGACACGGATGTCCGAGCGCTCCACCAGCCAGGACGAGGCACGCAGCCTCCTCGCGTCAGCCCTGCGCCGACAGCTCATCGGCCCAGCGGATGGACAGCACGAGGTGCTCTCCGTACCTCCGGACCGCCGCTACCTCATGGGCACCCTGTACCCCCAGGAAGCCGATCTGTACTCGCGCATCCTCGCGGCGGGCGAGGAACCCGACGGACCGGGTGCCGAGCCCCCGACAGAGGAGAGCGACTTCGCCGAGGACCCGACCTCCGACGCCAACGCCTGGTTGCCCTCGTCACTGGGCCTGTCGCTGTTCACCGACGCCCGCTCCCTAAGCATCACCTGCCGGAGCTCGCGCTACGCGGTCGAGCGGGTCGAGGGGCGTCGCCTGTGGAAACGTGTTCCCCTCGACGAAGAGGTCATGGAGGTCTCCGAGAGCGGCGACCTCCCAGTTCACGACGGGCGCGCCGTCCTGCGTGTGCGGCGGCGTCCCTACGCGGGTGCGTGGCTGGTGACCATCGCCCTGGTCAACGCGGCCGTCGCCCAGCCTCCGGACTCCTCGGGGGCAACCGGTCACCGGCCTCCGCGCACCGACTGGGAGCGGATGCTCTTCCAGGCCTCGTTCAGCGTGGAGCCGCTCGAGGGCACGTTCCTGGAGTACCCCGACGTCCTGCTCACCAGCAGTGACCCTGAGGAGGAGGAACTGCGTCTGCAGTACCGGCACGTACGGACCTTCACCGTCGGCCACGGCTGCGCGGTCACGGAGGAGCGGTCGGCTTCCGCTCCTGACGGCGGCCCGCCCGACAGGGTCAGCACGGAGGTCATGCCCGCGGAGGAGGTTCTGCGGGTCCGGCACGCTGGCCGGAATGACTCCCGGGCGCTACGGCTGTCCTTCCTCAGCGACGTGTCCGTCCATCCCTCGCGGATCGCTGAGGAACTGGCCGACTTCACCCGCGGCTACCGGAACTGGTACGAGGAACGTATGCGGGAGGCCGCCACGGAGGTTCCGCACTGGGGCCAGGCGGCCGCCGAACGTATTCTGACGCGCGTCCACACAGCCGTCAGCCGTATGGAGGCCGGAGCACGCCTGCTGTGCGAGGACCCAGTCGCGCTGGCGGCCTTCAGGACGGCCAACCAGGCGATGGCCCTGCAGATGCGCCGAGGGAAGGCGGACCTGGCTGGTACCCCGCGCACACGCCGCGACCCCCTGCCGCAGGACACCACGCCCGACGACGCATACGCCTGGCGGCCCTTCCAGCTCGGTTTCTTCCTGCTGTGCGCGGCGGGCCTGATCGATCCCGCGCACCCCGACCGCGAGAGCGCTGACGTCATCTGGTTTCCCACCGGCGGCGGCAAGACCGAGGCCTACCTGCTGCTGTCCTGTTTCGAGATGGTCCTGCGGCGGTTGCGGCACGGGGCCGCCGGCGGCGGCACCGCCGTACTCAGCCGGTACACGCTCAGCCTGCTCACCACCCAGCAGTTCCAACGAGCGGGTACCACCGTATGCGCCCTCGAATACCTCCGGCAGCATCCCGAGGAGCGGGCCTGCTCCGACCTCGACCTGGGTACGGAACCCTTCTCGATCGGCCTGTGGGTGGGCCAGGCCACCACGCCCAACAGCTACGACAGGGCACACGAACTGGCCAAGCAACAACGAGCGGCGGCCCAGCCCACCGACGCCTTCGTCCTGGACCGGTGCCCCTGGTGCGGTACCCGGATCATGCCCGCAACCAAGTCGACCGATTCCGGCGACTACGGTGTGCGAACCTCACCGTCCTCGTTCTCCTTCTTCTGCCCGCGCGAGGAGTGCGCCTTCCACTCAGAGCTTCCGGTGCGCGTGGTCGACACACACCTGTACGACGCCCCGCCCTCGTTCCTGCTCGGCACCGTGGACAAGTTCGCCCGCCTGGCCTGGGAGCCCAGGGCCGGGTGCCTGTTCGGGGGCGGTGACCGGCTGCGGCCCTCCCTGGTCATCCAGGATGAGCTGCACCTGCTCACCGGTCCGCTCGGCACCACTGTGGGCCTGTACGAGTCCGCGGTCCTGCAACTGTGCTCCTGGGACGGGACACCTCCCAAGGTCGTGGCCTCCACCGCGACGATCCGCCGTTCCGGTGAGCAGATCCGCGCGATGTACGGACGCGACGTCCAACTCTTTCCTCCGCCGGGACTCGACGCCCGCCATTCCTACTTCGCCGAACCCGACACGCACAATCCCGGCCGCCTCTACGTGGGTGTCATGGCCCAGGGACACACGTCCGGACGTGCGACGGTCGCCACGGCGGCCACCATGCTGCACGAGGCGGCGCGCCTGCCCGAGGAACACCGCGACGACTACTGGACACTGGTCGCCTACCACCACAGCCTCCGCGAGCTCGGCCGGACCCTGACCTCGGCGCGCGACGACATCCCGGCCCAGCTCATCGGGATGGGTCGGGGCGGGGTGGACACACGGGAGCTCACGGAACAGTCCGTCCAAGAGCTCACCAGCAACCTGGACCGCGAGGAGCAACCCCGGCTGCTCGCCCGCCTGGAGGAGGGCTGGCCCGCGTCCGCCGCGGTCTCCTTCCTCGCCTGCACGAACATGCTCTCCGTGGGCGTGGACGTCGGACGGCTCGCGCTCATGCTGATGCTCGGCCAGCCCAAGGCCGCCGCCGAGTACATCCAGGCGACCAGCCGCGTCGGACGGCACCGGGTCCCCGGTCTGGTCGTGGCGTTCTTCAACGCCACCAAACCACGGGACCGGTCGCACTACGAGACCTTCGGAGTGTTCCACCGCTCGCTGTACCGGCACGTCGAGCCGTCCAGCGTGACCCCGTGGTCGATCCCCTCCCGCAAACGTGCTCTGCACGCAGCTCTGGTGATCCTCCTGCGCCACGGCCACGGGTGGTCGGGAGAGGACCAGGCCTCCCTCATCCTCGACCGGCCCGACGCCGCGGCCGACGCCGTCGGTCGGCTGGTCTCGTGGGTGGAGCACGCAGTCCCTGACACCGCCTCGGAGGTAGCCGTCGAGTTGAAGGAGCTCATCGCCGACTGGCAGGACCTGGCCACCGCGGCGCGCCGGGCCGGGGCCCGTCTCTACTGGAGCGGTCAGGGCCGTTCGACACGGCACGTGCTCAAGAACTTCGACCGCAGGAACGGCCTGTGGGAAACCCTGAACTCGATGCGTTCCGTCGATCGGGAATGCCAGATCACCGTGAAGGGAGCACAGTCATGACCCGCACCCGCAGGCTGCGTGTCCGCCAGGCCCAGACCATCGTTCCGTTCGGGGTCGGCGCCATCATGGAGACGCAGGGTGAGTCCTTCGTCGCCGCCGACATCTCCCACTGGCCCGTGTCCATTTGCCCCTGGGTCGACTCACCGAGGCTCGCGGAGCGGTTGAAGGTCTCGGGTTTCAAGGCGCTGCCCCCGGCCACCAACGATTTCTTCGACTCCCCCGATGCCCAGGGAGCGCCCTGTGTCCGGTTCCCCGCGTGGCTCTTCTGCGGTGCCTGTCGCGGTATGAAGAGGTGGGCGACGGCGGACGAACGGCCGGGAACCGCACCGGTGTGTCCCGCCTGCCCCACACCGCAGGTCATGAGTCCCATGCGGTTCGTACAGATCTGCTCGGCCGGACACATGGACGACGTGGACTGGTGGTGGTGGGCGCACAGCCGTCCTGGTGCCCGGGACTGTGAGCGTTCCGCGAAGCGGCTGTCGTTCCTGGTGGACCGCTCCTCGACCGGGTTGGAGGCGCTGTCAGTCTCCTGCCGGGCCTGTGACTCCTCACGAGACCTGCTACAACTGCTGGACCGGGGCCGTACACGTTGCACAGGCCGCCATCCCTGGCAGGGACCGGGCGAGGCGGTGGACTGCGACGAGCAGGCCCGGATCGTCCAGCGCAACGCGGGCAACGTCTACTATCCGATCACCCTCTCGGCCCTGGACATCCCCGGACCCGAGAGCACCGGCTCCCAACAGGTGGACCCCCAGATCGCCGCGCGCATCCGGGAGGACGCCCTGTGGACGGGCCTGTGCCGGGCCCAGGACCCGGTGCGGGCGGAGACGATCACCACGATGATCTGTGACGCCAACGAGGGGGTCACCGCCGAGGACGTAGCGGCCCTGCTACGCCAGGAAACCGGTGAGGACGCCTCCGCCGCCGTCTCCACCGGCGACGGCTCCGCCTCTCCTGCGACGGACCTGAGCTGGGGCGAATGGTCGGCGCTGAACACTGATACCGCAGTGAGCCAGCGGCATTTCACGGTCCGCCCCGTCCCCTTCGGCTCGCTGACGGGGAACAACGAGGCCGAACGGCTTCTACGCGCGCGTATCGGGCGGGTCGTGATCGCCGACCGGCTGCGCGAGGTCCGCACCCTGCGCGGATTCTGCCGGGTGCAACCGTCGACGAAAGGCATGGTGGGGGCTGACGCCACAGGTCGCCGCAGCTGGCTTCCCGCGACCGAGGTCTTCGGTGAGGGGGTGTTCCTGTCCTTCTCCGAGCAGGAGCTCACCCGTTGGGAGGCACAAGCCGGAGTCCGTGAGCGGGTGGAGAGCCTCGCCCACGACCTGGACTCCGCCTTCCAAAGGGACCGGCTCACCGGAACGGTCGGTGACCGGCTGCTCCCCCGCCTACCGCTCCTGCACACCTTCGCCCACCTGCTGATCCGCCAGCTCTCCTTCGAGAGCGGCTACGGGATCTCCTCCCTCCAGGAGAGGGTGTACGCGCGCCCGGGCGCGGACGGCCACCAGGCCGGGGTGCTCATCTACACTGCCGCCGGTGACGCCGAGGGCACTCTGGGCGGGCTCGTCCGCCAGGGTGCCTCCGAGCGGTTGGCGGATACCCTGCTCAGACTCCTGGAGTCAGGTGCGTGGTGTTCGGCCGATCCCCTGTGCGCAGAGCACGGTGCGCGCGGGTTCGCCAACCTCAACCGTGCGGCCTGCCACGCCTGTGCCCTTCTTCCGGAGACCAGCTGCGAGGCGGGTAACGCGCTATTGGACCGCGTGCTTCTCATCGGCGGTCCCGGAATCCCCGGGTTCTTCGAGCCGGTGGTCGAAGCCGCCCTGGGTCAAGCGGCCCGTATCGCACGTGCGGAGGGACCGCTGTGACCGCTTCGGATACCGGCCCCACGTTCCTGCGCTATCTGGACCTGACGACCGGGCAACGGAGGGTCCTGGACGAGCTGCCGTTCGACGGCAATCACCTGGTGTGCGGTCCGCCGGGGTCGGGCAAGAGCGTACTGGCGGTCCAGCGCGCCGCGATGACGGCCCTCACCGGCACGCCCACCACGCTCGTGTGCCGCTCCAACCTCCTTCGCCAGTACGTGGAACCGGCAGCCGCCGCACTGAGTCCGGGCCTGAGTGTGGCGACCGTCCATTCCTGGCTGGGGACCTGGTACGCACTCGCGGTGGGGGGCCGACCGCCCACCCTCACTCCCGGCGGGTTCGACATCGATTGGACCGCGCTGCTCACAGAGGTAGCGGGGACGGACGGCCTTCCCACCGCCGGTGCTCTGGTCGTCGACGAGGGCCAGGACCTGCCGGTGGGGTTCTACCGGCTGTGCCGTCTGGCGGGGGCACAGGTGACCGTGTTCGCGGACGAGTACCAGACCATCACCGAGACCAGGAGCACGGCCGCGGAGATCCGGAGCACGCTGACCGCTGGCGAGACCCGCATGGCGGGGAACCACCGCACCTCACGGCCGATCGCCGAACTGGCCGAGCGGTTCCGCCTGGGCGGCCCCGAACCCCTTCTCCCGGATCGGGACGGGCCAGTGCCGGTCCTGGCCAGATACCGTGCCTTCGGTGAACTCACGACCGAACTGCGCGATCGCGTTCGCCAGCATCCGGAACACACCATCGGCGTGGTCGTGCGGTTCACGGAGTTCCAACTGCGGCTTCTGGAGGCGTTGGAGCGTTCCAAAGTCCCCGTACAGGCCTACACCGGTGGCGGCCGCGGCCGGTACCGCGATATCGACGTCGGCCGCCCGGGTGTCCACCTGGTGACCCGCGCCAGCATGAAGGGGTTGGAGTTCGACACGGTCATCGTTCCCGACTGCCATCACGACACCGCCGACGTCGCGGACCCCGACCAGAGGATGACGTACTACGTCCTGGCCACCCGGGCTCGCCACGAGCTGCTCCTGGGCTTCGCGGGCGAGCGACCGCCCGCGCACCTGGCCGACCTTCCGCGTCACCTCTTCCAAACACGACCGTGAGGAACTCAGGGTTCGCTGAGACCGCCCCTCCTCACCGACCTTGAGCAGGTGCGCGCGGCTTCCCTCCGGAGCCAGAGCTCGGAGGGAAGCCGTCGCGTCCGATGACCACATCCGGTCACCTCACCCATTACTCAGGCATACGCGTGCGACCTGCTCGTATCCCGGTCGGCGGTCGCCCCACAGCACGTCCTCCGCAAGTGACGTGCACCACCGAACATCCACGGCACTCCTCGCGTTCCCCCTGTTCATGTCCAGCGCCACCTGCCCATACGGGCACATCCACACCGAGCAGGCCCACTCTTCGGAAACCGGAAGAAGGATTGGGAAACGTCCCATCCCTGTGGAACTCTCGGTGAGTGCGCGGCCACCTCACATGCGACCCGCCGCCGTCCTCCACCGCCCCGACGGAGAAGGAGCCCCCACATGTCCGCGTGGAACATCCAGGTGTCCGAGGTCAACGGAGTCCTGAGCAGCGTCTCCGGTCTCATCGGCGACGAGGAGGGCACCACCGGGCTGTCCGGGGACTACACCGACCTCGGCACGCGCCTGGAGGAGGTGAACTCCGCGGCTTCGAGCATCCCCATCAGCATCGCGCTCGGGGAGTTCGGCACGCACTTCCTCGGCATCGTCGGGGAGATGATCACCCTGAGCGCGAGCGCCACCGGGGGCGCGGGCGAGGCCACGATGCACTACGCGAACGGCAACCTGGAGATGGCCGAGAACGCCCAGGCCAACGCGGGAACGGTGCCCGACCCTCCCCCGATCCAGCCGCACTGACCCTCGCGCCCGGCTGCTCCCCGGGCCCACCGGCACGCCGGGCGATGCGCCGCGGCCGACGTGCGCCTTTCCTCCCCCTCTCCCCCGATGCCCATCGTGA